>JABWAJ010000358.1 GCA_013361075.1 Saprospiraceae bacterium
CTGGTTTTCAGGTTTGAAATAGGAAAAACTGACGGTTAGAGCCTTAATCTAAGTTAAGGTTGGTTCCTCGGCTCGCCGCTGATTTTTGCCTGGTTTTCACGTCAAAAGCACAGGTGTATCTGGCTGACATTCATTATTCAACCTGCGCAAAGGTGCCTGAAAGGCAAAAATAGGCGCCCTAACCCGCAACCCAACCCGCAGCGGGATGAGGTTGTGTAATAAGGGGCAAGTTGGCAAGGGGCAAGTTGGCAAAGGGCAAATTGGCAAAGGGCAAGTTTGCCAATTGCAAACTTGCCCTTTGCCAACTTTATCTAAAACCCGGGGCACCCCAATTGCCTTCCTCCGCGACCGCCGCCGCCATCGCCGAATTTGAAGGAAACCGTAACCCCGCCCATGAAATACCAATCCTGGAATTCTCCTCCGCGGGTATAAATGATTTCGTCTTCTTCCGGGTTTGTGATGAGGGGGTTGCTCAGTTGGGCTGCGAGCGTGCCGTTGCCCGTCAGGATGTCAACATAATTCACTTCTGCACCGCTGACGTCGTCAAGGTGATCCGTAAACAATTTCCTGCCGCCAAATTCGAAGCCTAAGGTCCAGACTTCTTTGAAGACAAATTTTAACCCGCCACCAAATGGCAGGCAAACCTGAGTTAAGGAATAGGGGTCATCGTAACCTGGCAATCCCTGGCCCTCGGTACCAAGCGGTTGTAATTCAATCCAGTTGTCGTCAAACAGAGTTTCAGGATTGAAATGATAAATCCCCACCCCTGCAAAAGCATAAGGAACCACCTGGGTTCTTTTTGGCGACCCAAGCCGGAACAGGTTCAGTTCGCCGGTAAGCGCTACTTCAAAAATCTGAGACCGGAAATTAATCCCACGGTGTTCGAATCCAATATTGGCGTCGCTGCCTTCCACTTTGGCTAAGCTGGCACCAATCCGTGCCGAAAACGTATTGTTGAAATTCTTGCGCATGAAGATCCCGAATGCAGGATTGAGTTGATCGAAATAAAGACCAAACTCTTTAGGCGCTAAATCTCCGCTATACAGCGAAACGCCCCCCATCAGGCCAAGTTCAAGCGGTTGTGCTGCACTCCAAAGGCCTCCAAGGAGCAGCAAAATTGAAAGGAATGACTTTTTCATATAGAAAGTAGCATGTTTTAGTAGAATAATTTCGGGTTTTAACGCAGGAAGCAATCAAAATCTTATCTGCCTGCTGTTTAATTCCTGTTACATTTTAGCGCTCTTTGCCGGTAATATCTACCTGATTGACCCTCTGATGAAATAAACTACTACCTTTGCGGCGCAAAAACATAACCAAATTAGCGCGTCAACTGTTTCCATCACGATAAAGATGCAGCCAATGGCCGCTCTGATTTCTTTTCATACTACAATTTACAAGGCCGCATGAGTATGCGCAATGGTCGGGTTACAGAGCCCAAAAGCGAAGAACGCACGCCCCTCACCCGTGAGAAGTTGCGCCAGTCGTTGCTCGTTTTTCGCTATCTTTTGCCCTATAAATGGGCGTTCATCAGTGGCATGTTTTTTCTGGCAGCGGGAAGTGTGCTGTTCCTTGGCATCATGAAAGTGCCTGGCGAATTGTTCAACGTCATTGCAGGGAAATCAGCGTACGGTGCCACGCTCAACCAATTGTTCCTGTTTCTCCTGATCCTGCTGGCCATCCAAAGTGCCTTTTCTTACCTGCGGGTGCAATTGTTTGCCCTGGTCAGCGAAAAAAGTATGGCCCTGCTCCGCACCGATTTGTATCAAAAGCTGATTACACTGGGCATCCCTTTTCTGGAAAGCCGCCGGGTTGGAGAGTTAACCAGCCGCATTTCCAATGATGTTTCTCAGGTACAGAATGTGTTTTCCATTACCCTGGCCGAGTTTTTACGGCAGATCATTATCCTGGTAGGGGGCATTGCCATCATCGTCATTACCATGCCCCGGCTGGCACTGACCATGCTGGCGACCTTCCCTGTTATTGTAATCTTAGCCATGTTTTTCGGCAGGCATATCCGGAAGTTGATGAAACAACGCCAGGATCAACTGGCACAAACCAATGTGGTGGTGGAAGAAACCATGCAATCCATTCAAACCGTGAAAGCTTATACCAATGAATGGTTTGAAATCAACCGCTATGGCCTCAGCCTGAAAGAAGCGGTGCGCCTGTCACTGAAAGGTGCTCACCTGCGCGGATTGTTTGCGGCATTCATCATTTTTGTCATGTTTGGTGCGCTGTTTTTCATCATGTGGCGGGCAGCGCTGATGGTGCAAAGTGGCCTCATGCTGGAAGGAGAACTCGTTGATTTCGTGGCTTTTACCGGTATTATCGGCGGAGCCATTGCCAGCATTGGCAGTTTTTATACAGAAATCGTCTCTGCCATCGGAGCAACCGAACGCATTCAGGAAATTCTCAGGGAAGATTCAGAGGTAGAAATCACCCCGCCTTCCGACCAGCAACTACCCCGGTTGACCGGCGAGATAGACTATGAAAATGTGCATTTCGCCTACCCTTCCCGCCTTGACATGCCTGTGCTCAAAGGAATTGACCTCCACATCAATCCTGGCGAAAAAGTGGCACTTGTAGGAGCCAGCGGGGCCGGAAAATCAACCATTGTTCAGCTCCTGTTGCGCTTTTACCAGGCCGGGAGCGGAACGATCCGCATGGACGGCCAGGACATTCTCAGCTACCCGCTCACACATTATCGCCGCAACATTGCCATTGTGCCTCAGGAAGTGCTGCTTTTTGGCGGCACCATCCGCGAAAATATCCTGTATGGAAAGCCTGACGCAACGGAAGCCGAAATCATGGAAGCTTCCAAAAAAGCGAACGCCTGGGATTTTATCAGTTCTTTCCCCGATGGTTTCGATACTCTGGTTGGCGAACGCGGCATCAAACTTTCCGGAGGCCAGCGGCAACGCATCGCCATTGCCCGGGCCATTTTAAAAGACCCGGCAGTACTGCTGCTCGACGAAGCGACTTCCTCTCTGGACGCTGAATCGGAAAAAGCGGTGCAGGATGCGCTGAATAAACTAATGAAAGGAAGAACGTCCATCATCATTGCACACAGGTTGGCCACAATCCGGGATGTGGACTGCATCTACGTCATTGATGGTGGCCAAATTGTGGAAAAAGGTACCCACGATGAACTTTCTTCGATTGAAGATGGTGCCTACAACGCTTTGGCAAAGTTGCAGTTCGACATCATCGCATAGTTGCACCCTTTGTCTAAAATCTAACGTCTAATATCTTACATCTCAATACCATGAGCTCGATCAAAAAAACCGCTCAAATCAACATAAATGTAGGTCTGGATGAAAACGGCATTCCGGCCAAAATGGAATGGCAAGCCGACGGCCAGGCCCTTCAACCCTGCAAAGCCATGCTGCTTTCTTTGTTTGATGAAACATCAAAAGATACCCTCAAAATTGACCTCTGGACGAAAGAAATGCAGGTCGTTGAAATGGATCGCTTCTTTTTTCAAACGCTGCGCGCCTTAGCCGACACGTATTTCAAAGCAACTCAAAATCAGGCGCTTGCCGCGGATATGCAGCGCTTTGTGCAGTATTTCGGTGAAAAAACCGAAATTTTACCGAAGCAGTAGGGTTCAAAAAAACGTATTCGTCGAATCGGGAATCGGAAACTCTAAATCTATCGGGAGCAGGCTGTCGGCCGCTAAGGAGTCGGCCAGCAGCTCTTCTGCAGAAGGAATCCGCATGCTGCAATTCAATTCGCGGTCAATCTCGGGCGGAAGCTCCGGAAATTTGGCCTCTTTCCAGGCGGCAAAAGCCGGGTCTTCCAGCAGTTTTTTCATAAAAATCCCCCAAACCGGCAACGCTGTAGCAGCTCCCTGTCCATACTCAAAGGTACGGAAACGCACCAGCGGGGAATCTCCGCCCACCCAGGCACCCGCCACCAGATTGGGCGTAAAGCCAATAAACCAGCCATCGGCCTGATTTTGGGTGGTGCCGGTTTTCCCGGCAATGGCGTAGTTGTACAAGCCGTATTTCCATTTCAGGCGACTGGCAGTGCCATAAGAGGCTACCGACTGCAACATATGGGTGACCACGTCGGCCTGGGTTTCCGTCAAAATTTGTTCAGGTTGCCCCTGATCGAAGCGGGCAAGGATCTTCCCATCGTGGGTTTCAATGCGGCTGATGGTAATGGGTCGCGTTTTCCGTCCACGGCTGGCAAAAACGCTAAAAGCGCCGACCATATCGTAAAGCGATACCTCGGAGGTACCCAGCGCGATGGAAGGCTCTTCGGGAATTTCACCTGTGATTCCTAAACGGCGCGACAACTCAATGACGGGCTGTACCCCTGTACGCATGATGAGTGATACAGAAATTGTATTGATCGAATTGGTCAGCGCTCCCTGCATGGAATAGGAACCCCCGTATTTTCCATCTGCATTCTGTGGAACCCAGTCATCTTCGTCTTTCCCCTCCGGGCTGATGTGCGGATCAGGGTCTTCCCTTCGCGGGTCTTTTATAGCCCAGTCGCCTTTGGCGTACTCGTGATAAACAGTGAGGCGGTTGGGCAATTGCTCGCAGGGCGGAATGCCGCTGCGCAATGCCTGCGCATAAATAATGGGTTTGTACACTGATCCGGTCTGCCGTTGCGCCCGAACGTGGTCGTATTGAAAGTGATCGTAATCAATGCCGCCTACCCAGGCGCGGATATAGCCGGTATAGGGCTCCATGGCCATAAAACCAACCTGGAGCAGAGCGAAATGATAGCGGATGGAATCAAGCGGGCTCATTTCTACTTCGCTGTCGCCCGTCCAGCTAAAAATCGTCATTGGGATTTTTTCTTCAAATTTGGCCAAGATTTCCGCTTCACTCAGCCCCTGCTCAACATATTGTTTGTAGCGCTTCGAAGCCCGCATCGCCTGGTCTATGACAGCATCGTCTCCCCATGGCTTCTGCCCGCGCCAGTGTCGGTCAAAGGTGCTTTGCAACTGGCTCATGTGTTCATTTACGGCTTCTTCAGCGATGCGCTGGATATCAGAATTCAGGGTGGTATGAATTTTCAGACCATCGGTGTACAGGTCATAAGGTTCTCCGTTGGGTTTGCGCATTTCGGACAGCAACTGCAGCGCTTCCTGGCGCACAAATTCCCGAAAATACGGAGCCACTCCCTGGTTGTTGATCACCGGATTGTAATTGACGACCAGGGGCAGTTTCTGCAAAGAGTCGCAAATTGGCCTGCTGAGGTAATTGTTTTTCAACATTTGTGCCAGCACTACGTTGCGGCGTTGTTTGGTTCGGTCGGGCGCTTTGGCCGGATTATAGGTTGAAGTCGCTTTCAGGGAACCGATAAGGGTTGCCCCTTCTTCAATGGTCAGTTCAACTGGTGCTTTGTTAAAAAAACGCTTGGAAGCGACATCAATGCCGTATATATTTTCGCTGAACGGTACGGTGTTGAGGTACAAAGCCAGCAGTTGTTCTTTGTTATAAGCGCGTTCCAGCCTGCGGGCGGTTATGATTTCGCTGATTTTATTGATGGGAAGTGAAAGCAACCAGTATTGTTTGCGGGGAAAGAGGTTTTTGGCCAATTGCTGGCTAATGGTGCTGCCTCCGCCGCCAGAATCGTCGCGGCGCAGAATCGTTCTGAAAAACACCCTGGCCCAACTGCGGTAGTCTATACCTTTGTGTTTGAAATAGCGTTCGTCTTCCGTAGCTACTAAGGCATCAATAATGTGTTTTGGAATGTCCTGATACTGGACAACGGTGCGGTATTGGTTGAAATAACGCCCAAGCAGCAACCCATCAGCAGAATAGATTTCAGAAGCAATCTGGGTTTGGACTTCCCGCAATTCGCGGACGGAAGGCACCGAAAGGGCAATGCCCAGCCAAAACAATATGAACAGGCCGAATACAACGCTGACTACCCGGGTTGGCCAGGCAATCCATTTAGACAGCCGGGGCCATTTTTGTTCAAATCGCCGCCAGGGTCTCCAAACATATTCCCATGCGGCTCGCGCTTTTGCTCCTGCTACTTTTAACTGCTGTTGCCACTTCATAAAGAGGGTGAAGATTCAGTAGATTGTAAGAACGCAAAGCTAATGATTTCAGAGATACTGGAAGCAGAGAAAATTTCAACATCCGTTCATTTC
>JABWAJ010000359.1 GCA_013361075.1 Saprospiraceae bacterium
ATCCGGTAAGCATGGTTATTCCGTCGGGGGTTGTCGCTGCCGACAATACCCGGGTGGGTAAATCGTGGTAACTCCATTTTTTTTCCTGGATGACCTTTCCTTCAGCTGTCAGGTGCATCCACCAGGCAGCCGGCCCCGAGGTACCGGTTAAGATGAAACTGCCATCCGGCATTGGGAAAGCACCCATAAATTCATCATTTTCCGGGCTGCCAAAAATAAACTCCTTCTCTGTACGACCGCTTTCGTCCAGCAACAAAACCCATCCATCGCGTTTGCCAAAATAGCGTTCCTGCGACCGCGCTTTTTTTGCCGGCTTTTCAGAATATCCCGAAACTATCCAGCGTCCGTCCGGGATTTGCCGGATATGATAGGCACCGTCGTCTCCGCTACGGCCAATGTGCCGCTCTCTTCCGGAATTAAGGTTTTTGTCGGTGAGCAACAAATAGATATCAGAACCGCCATTATCTCCTTTCGAAGCAGTACCTGTTGCTGCCAGCATGCCCTGCCAGTTTTCGCTTAAGCAATTGATTTTTTCTTCGCCCCCGCCTCCGGTGAGTTGCTCCCGAATGGGTTGTTCAGACAAGTACTGGGCTTGTATTCCTGTGACCATACACAGAAACAGCGCTGAGAGAAAAGTAAGGTATTGTTTGTTGTTTGCCAAAATCTCCGTTTTTTCAATCTTGTTCCTGAAGGTTTTTCAATCTTGTTCCTGAAGGTTTTTCAATTGGAAGATATAACTAAGGGCTGCGTGTGTTGTTCAGATTGAATTATTCTGCCTTCACTTTCAAAATAAGCGGTACGGCCATCCGATCGCCTGATTCCGGGATGGCATTAAATGTCATAGCATCCGTAGAAAACTGAATGCGGTTTTGCGGAATTAACCAGTTTCCAAAAATACGTTCAATGCGTTCCGGGAGTGCTCCGGTATCTTTCTGCAAGCGTTCAAAACTTGCATCGAAATCCGGGATCTGTTTCTGGCTGTACAAAATACAAAGGTAATCTTCTCCGGGTGCGGCCAGTTGCAAGACTGAAGTTTCAGAAGGAATGACGATTTCCACCTGTTTGCCCAAAACAAATCCGGCTGTTTTGCCAGTTGCAACTGCCATTTTTGGAAAATGCAGGTTGATTTTTCCATCGGGATTTTGGCTGAACACGTAGACATAACGGCCAACCGGAATTTCCCGTGCAACCAGTTGAAAAACTTCTCCAACAGCATAAGTTGCCTCAACTGGTTGGTAAATACCAGTGGCACCATCAAATTTTGTTTGAACCTCTTCGAAGTAGGGCAATTCTTCTCCCCCGGCAGTTATCAGGTAACCGGCAGGTTTGCGAAAAACAAATGCGCCACTTAATGCGCCTTGCGGTTTGGCGCCAACCGGTTGTACGTCTTCCATTTGGGCGGCCGCGCTCTGATCAGGCATCAGCACGTATGCGTAGCGACAAAGGCGTTCAAAATCGTCGTATTTGATCCGGACAAACCCATTCAACCCCCAGCCTGGGCCAAAGCTGTTCATCAATTCAAATTGGCGCTCTACATTGTCATAACCAACCACCAGCAACGCGTGATAACCGGTCAGACTTTCCTGTTCTTCAGGGTCCCAGAGGCGTGACCCGGGTTTCAGTTCCCGAAAACTCGGTGTAATGCCAATGCCAACAATGACGGGCGTCTCCGTAGCCAAAACTTTGCACGTTTTGGATACTTTGCTTTTTGGGGGGTCTTCCAGGGCGAATACTGCTGCAAAATCCTGAATCTGATAGTTTTTCGCTTCCGCCAATTCTAAGGAAGATGGCCCGACGGAACAATCCCCTCGCTGATAGTTAAAAGATTGTTCGAGGCAATCGCCGCGATCCCGGAGCAATTGAAGGGCGTCTTCAATGTAGGCACCACTGGTGCAATCTTCCCCTTCCAATTTGATTTGGTTGTAAATAAAAGCTGCTGAATTGGCCATTTCGGTGATGACGGAAGGGTCCGTTTCGCCTGATTTTCGGGCTCGACTAATCGTTAAGGCGCCATACCCCGTTGCCCAGCCAACGCATGCACCCATATTGCCCTGGTCTCCGGGAACCGGACAGTATTTCCTCAGGCTGATCCGAAGCGGCACTTCGTTGTATTTTTTGCCGCTGTAAACGGGGAGTTGAAGGATGCTCCGGTATTTTTCATCCGATGACAGCAGTCCTGTTTGTGCTGCCAAAAAACTCTGACACAACAGGAATCCCAGTGCCATACAACCGGGGAATATTTTTCTGTAAATCATTAGCGTGGCCATTCATTCAATAATTTTAGTGCCGGAGCGCCGTAGATGCCGTCGTTTGGGATGCCTTCCAGTAAAGTACGGGCGCGTTCTGGTTGTTCGTTTTTCAAAAAGGCTAAAGCGAGGTACCAGTGGATGGCTTCCAGTGCAGGGTATTCTGCTCCCCGGGCGCACGCTTCCAGTACGGTAATTGCAGCCAACTCGTCGCCCTGCATTAAGTGAGCAACCCCAAGGAATAACCCGGCATTGACGTCTTCGGTCCGTTGATAATAGCGCCCTAATAGCGAAACTGCCTGTTCATAGTCATGCTGATCGTATGCCGCCATGCCCTGATCGAGTTCGGACAGCGATGAACGAACGTCGGAAGTAATGAGTACATTTTCAAGTGGGGCAAGATGCCGGTCGGCAAGGCGTGAGTTGGCCGAAAGGTCGATCCAGCCCATTTCCAACGCAGCATACCCGCCAGCCCCTATGATTCCGGTTAATGCCACACCCAACAGCCAGTTTTTCCAACGGCCAAAGGAGGAGGGTTTCGACAGTGGATTCAAGGCTTCTTCATCCGCAATAGCCCTGCCAATTACAGCATTGGCGTTTAGCATATCCTGGTGTTTGAGGGCGAGTGCCAGCTTTTTACTGAACATCGCTTCATTGGCAGCTGAGGGGAATTGCTCCAGCGTGGCCTTTAAGGATTCCTGTTCTGAAGCGGGTAGTTCACCTGCCACCAACGCGCGGAGTTTGTCCTGAAATTCAAAGTCGTTGTTATAATCAGGTTGCATGATTCAGTAACTTTTCTGTGAGATTTTTTAATTTTTTTCGACAATCAAAAATGCGTTTGCGCAAGTTATTGTAGTCATAATTGAGCCTTTCTGCTACTTCCTGAAGACTGACTTCCTGCAGGTGGTACAACTGGATGATCTCCCGGCAAACACCTTCCATCGTACCAAGTGCCTGGTGTACAGCGCTTAAGTAGTGATCCCTGACAACAACGGAAGCAATGTGTTCCTCTGATTCATCAGCTATATCTGATAAAAACACCTGTTCTATGTCAGAACTGGGGCGATTGCGCCGCCTTCGAAGTTCATAGCGCCAGTTGTTGGCCGTAAGCTGGAAAATGTACTGATCCATTTTGCCTTGCTCCTGATAGCGCTCTTCGCGAACAGCATTCCAAAACTCAAGCATGACGATTTGTATCATTTCCCGTGCGTCTTCTTCCGTACCACTGTTCTTAAAAACATGCCCGGAAATCATTTTTCCATACTTTCTGTACAGGTACCTGAATACAGACGCATCCTGCTCTTTGACGCCTCTTTTTACTTCTTCTGCGGTGTAATTCATCCGTTAATCATTCTTCTGGTGTGCGCACCAACATTTTAAATTTCAAACGAGTATTGCGGCTAAAGTACCATGTTACCAAAAAGTGGGTAAAATATTTTTTCGACACTTCAGTAACTTAGCAAGGTATCTGCAATATCATGCGGAGACGGCTCGCTTCTCGATCATTAGACAACAGATAAGCCCTTTTTGGGTTTTTACAACATAAAATATAAATTATGATCACATTACTTCGGAGTTATTGTTGCCTTGCAGGCTTGATTATCGGCCAGATTGCCCTTGCACAACCCATTGCGATGGGCGCTTCTGCTCAAAAAACGACCATCCAGGCGCCTAAAGACGTGGTAGCCAGCGATGGCACCTATGATAAATTTGTACTGGTGCGCTGGGAGACCAGCGATCAGGCAACTGCTTATAAAGTGTTCAGAAGTACCAACCCTAAGGGCGCTACCTTGCAGGAAGTGAGCAACGCATGGCAAAAAAGTACCTGGATTTGCGATTACAGCGCCCAGCCCGGCGTTGATTATTTTTATACCGTAGTCGCATCGAATGGCCCCAAAATGTCTCCGACCAGCAATTTTGACAAAGGATTCATCCGCGTGCGCCCTATCGCCAATGGAGAAGAAGAAGGCCTCGCCGACAATACAGCTTATGGTGCTCCGCAGCAGGTATTCTTATTGGCCTCTGATGTGAATTTGTCCACACCTCAACAAAAAGCGGGTGAAACTGTCGGAGTTGGCGTTCAGCTCCAGAATATTTTTGATAAACAAGCACCCAGAACAGAAGTTCGGTTTTTCTTTTCTGAAGACGCTGCGTTGAGTTGGTCAGATAAGCTGTTGGCAACCAAGACGCTGAGTAGTACACCAGCCCAGGCAAGCTTTGTTTTGGAAGAATCGGTACGGTTGCCTGAAAACTTATTGCCCGGGAAATATTTTATAATCGTTGTTTGTTCTTCCGATGGGGAAATTTTGAACAGCAAAACCGATTTAACAGCTATACAAATTATAGAATGATGTTGAAGAAATGGCTTTTGGCTCAGGTTGTTGTGCTTATTGGGGCTTTTTTGCCAACCAATTTGCTGGCTCAGGACCCCTGTGACGATGATGATGTGGTTACCGGCTCTATTTCGTACAACGGCCCTTTTTGTTCAGGGGCAGCGATATTTCTGACTTTTACCCTAACCCCTGAAGATGATTCTGACGGCATATTCGATGTAGTGTATAGTTTTGGAGGCCAGGAATTTACGCTGCTGGATGTCTCGACGGGCCATGTCGTCAGCCACGTAGTTAATTTCAGCACCACAGCTGTTTTGCTGACTATTCTGAATGACGACGCCAATTGCATCAATACGATCAATCAAAGCCTTGTTATTGATGTTTTGCCTGCTCCCGGTATTATTGTATCCAATACCACCCAACCGGCGTGCGGCCAGAACAACGGCGGTTTCACGGCACAAGGCACCGGGGGTGCATCGCCTTATCAATACAGTCTGGACGGAGTCAATTTCCAAAGCAGCGGTACGTTTTCCAACCTTGGTGCGGGCAATTACACGGTTACGGTCCGGGATGCGAACGGCTGCACGGGCCAGCAGGGGGTGGCGTTGAACAGCAGCAGCAACTTAACTCTGAATTTAGTCGAATCCAATGGCCCTGAATGCCAAAAGGACAACGGAAATATTCGTGTCAGCGCACAAGGAGGGCAGCCTTCCTATAGCTTTTCAATTGACGGCGTAAATTATCAGGCCAGCGCACTTTTTGGCGACCTTGGGCCAGGGTCTTACGTAATTTACTGTCTTGATGCACAGGGATGTTTGAGTACGCTGGAAGTGACGCTGGAAGATCCGGCTGAAGGGTTGATTGCAGCACAGGCAAGTGTAGGTTCTGCTGAGGTTTGCCCGGAAACTCCATTCCAGCTTACCGGAAACCTTCCAGCTGGCACTACCGGTAGTTGGACCGCGACAGGCGGCAATGTGCTGTTCACGGCTCCGGGGTCGCCATCCAGCTTAGTATCTATAGATTTGCCGGGAACGTATACCCTTACCTGGACCCTGTCAACACCCGATTGTACGGAATACAGCAGTGCCTCTCTTATGGTGACCGTCATGGCACCGCCGGTTGCACAATCGGATGGCCCGGTGGTAGTTTCCGGCAGTGGAGGAGGCATCCCTGTTTTGAACAACGACGCTTATGCTCCCGGAATCACCCTGACGCTTGTTCAACAGCCTTCACAAGGCATTGCAGCAATAGATGCAGAAAACAGGATTTTGTATACGCCCAATGGCAACGCTGTCGGATTCGATACGCTGGTGTATCAGATTTGTCAGGAGGATTGCGACTTCCTGTGCGATACAGCAATGGTCATTTTTTCAAATGAATCAGAAATTTGCGACCTGAATGCGGCACCCGAAAATGTATTTCCGGAGGGCATTACGCCCAATGGTGACGGCTACAACGAGCAATTGTAATTCATTGTAGTTGACGCGACTTCCTGTCCGTTCAATTATGCCAAAAGTGAATTGATCATTTTTAACC
>JABWAJ010000360.1 GCA_013361075.1 Saprospiraceae bacterium
GAGGGCAAATTCATTCTGTTCAGCAAGATTTTTTGGCCCCAGGATTTCTTTATTTTTGCAATAGGCATGATCACCTTCATCATTTTTATTGCCTTATTTACAGTGATTTACGGAAGGTTGTTTTGTGGCTGGACATGCCCCCAAACGGTATTTATGGAATTCGTTTTCCGGCCAATTGAGTGGCTCATTGAGGGGTCGCCGTCGCAGCAAAAAAAACTGAATGCCGGAGAATGGGACACAGGTAAAATAATCCGAAAAACCCTAAAACATGCGATTTACTTACTGATTTCCTTTGTCATTGCCCACACTTTCCTGGCCTATATTCTGGGGTTAGATGAATTGGTAAAAGTTATCAAAGAGCCTCTCGCAGATCATATTGGCTTATTGAGCGGGTTAATTATTTTTACCTTACTCTTTTACCTCGTATTTGCATTTGTACGCGATATTGTTTGTACAACAATTTGCCCGTACGGACGCCTCCAAAGCGTTATGTTTGATAAAGACACGATGCAAATTTCTTATGATTATAAAAGAGGAGAACCCAGAGGGAAATTCAAAAAAAATGCAGAAAGAACGGAGGGAGATTGCATCAATTGCCTGAAATGCGTACAGGTTTGCCCAACCGGAATCGACATCAGGAATGGCGTTCAGATGGATTGTGTAGGCTGCACCGCCTGTATTGATGCGTGTGATGAAGTAATGGATGCCGTTCATTTTGAAAGAGGCTTGATTCGTTATGCGTCGGAAAACGAAATCAGCACCGGACAACCTTTCCGCTTCAACAACAGAATGAAAGCTTATACCGGACTGCTGGTGGTCTTGCTCGGAGTGATGGTCTTCCTTGTAGCAACCCGAAAAACTGTGGATACCTATATTTCAAGGGTGAAAGGGCAATTGTATCAGGAAGTGGAAGGCGGGAAAATCAGCAACTTGTTTGATGCAAAAATCATCAATAAAACGAGAGAAGAAATTCCGGTGACCCTGAAATTAGAAGACCTGGACGGCTCTATCAAATTAGTTGGGAATCAGCAAATGGTGCTTAAAAAAGAAGCGATTAATGAGTTTACCTTCTTCCTGGAGATTCCTAAGGAACAAATCAAAAAGCGCAGCTCGACCCTTCGAATAGGGGTATATCAGGGAAATGAAAAAATCCAGACTGTGAAGACCAAATTTTTAGGACCATTCAAATAACGGCATATGAACTGGGGATATAAAATCATGTTTGTCATCATTGCCTTCATTGCAGCAATGCTGGGTATGGTGTTTTATGCTTCGCGTCAAACCAATGAAATGGTTGACCAAAACTACTACGAGCAGGAATTGAAATACCAGAATCTGATTGATGCTGCACACAATTTGAACGCCATCAGCAACGAGTTGCTTGTTAAACAAAGTGCTTCGGGGGTGGAGGTTCAAATTCCAGGGGCATTATTGGCTGACTTTAAACAGGGTAAAATAGAATTTCTCCGAATTGACGATCAAAGCAAGGACATTAACCTGGATTTTTCGCCAGATTCGAATGGTTTGTTTTTGATTGACCAATCCAGGTTTTCTCCGGGACTGTACAGAGCCAGAATTGGCTGGTATAGCCGGGCAAAACAATACTACAAAGAACAAGAGTTAACCATCAGGGGATGAATGAAATAATTGCAGTACTGCTTTCTGGATTTTCTATCGGGTTGATCGGAAGTTTTCACTGCGTGGGCATGTGTGGGCCACTGGCTTTGTCCTTGCCCGTTCATCATTTGCCGGGATTCCGGAAAACGCTTGCAATTTCTTTATACAACGCAGGACGCGCTTTTTCCTATGCTTCTATAGGGCTCATTTTTGGGCTGGTCGGTCAGGGGTTTTCTCTTTTTAAAATGCAGCAAGGGTTATCCATTGCTGCCGGGCTATTGGTATTGGTCATTTTAATAAGCAGCCGGGGCAATCCCCAAATCAGTATTTTGAGCCGGTTTACGCAAGCCATAAAATCCAGATTAGGACATTATCTGAAATCAGAAAAGCCGCTGCTTTCCTATTTTTCCATCGGAGTAGTCAATGGACTTTTACCCTGTGGATTGGTTTATGTAGCCATTGCAGCAGCACTGGCTACGGGTACACTGGTAAAAAGCAGCCTACTGATGTTTGCGTTTGGGATGGGCACTTTGCCGATGATGGCGATGACTATGGTTTTTGGAAAGTTTATTCCCACCGGACTTCGGGTGAAATTGAATAAAATGACCCCCCGCCTCACCCTGGTGATTGCTGTGTTGCTTATTTTACGAGGTCTAAACCTTGGTATCCCCTTTATAAGTCCAGCTTACCACCAGGGTGGGAGCGATCCAAATCCGCCGGCCATTATTCATTGCCATTAAAAAAAGTCATTGCAGAATTACTTTTTTTGTTAGGCGGTTTTTTCCTTCGCCTGTTTGCACAACATATACCCCACGGGGCAGATGGCCCACTTCAAGTGTAGTTTGAAAGGCCGCATTGGGTGTACATGGCTTCACCGCTTTATACACCACTTTTCCGGAAAGATCCGTCAATTGAACAGGTAGAGTGATGGCGTTGGGGGCTTTGCAGCGCAACGTCAGCTGGTTGTGTCCGGGAATCGGAAAAATATCCACAGATGCCAGAAGTGCAGGTAACTCTTCATTTGCAACAGCGTCTTCCAGCTTAAAATCCCAAATACCCCGCCCATACGTTCCAAAACGAACAGTATTCAGATCTTCCACAAACTCCACCGACCAGTAGGTTTGCGTGGGTGCGCAATTGCCAAGCATATCGTACCACTGATTTTCAGCCACTACATAGACATAAGCACCAGACTCCGTAGCTGCAAAAATCAGGCTTTCATCGCTGTTGGCCGCCAAGCCCAAAACCAGAGTAGACGGCAAGCCGGAAACAATCGGTTCAAAATTATCACCCCCATCAGTTGAGCGATAAACTGCCGGGTTGGAGTACCCGCTACCGGCAACATAAACGGTATTTTCATCAAATTTGGAAACATACAACGCCTGGCCATAAAGGTAGTGACCAGAAGGGTAGAAATTAAGTGACTGCTCCCAGGTTTCGCCACCATCATCAGACCGGAATACCCGACCGTTTGTTGTGGCTGCATACCAACGGGCACTGTTGGACGGTGCAATCGCAATGGCGGAAACTTCTCCTCCTCCGGATTCTGTTTTAAAGTTAAAGTCTCCCTGGCTGGGAATAATTTCATCACCAACCACTGTCATTTTGATGATATAAGAACCAGGCCCACCGTCAATGCTGCCACCAGCCATATACGCTGCATTTTCCGCAGGATCAGGACTGGCCACCAGGGGTGGAATCCAGACCGATTCGTTATCCGACTCCAGGTCATACGAGTGGGTTAATTCTCCAGATTGTGCGTTGGCATAACAGGTTGCCCAACCGCCAGGGTAAACGGTCCAGAGCGACTGACCGCCGTTGGCAAACACGATGTGGCCATAATCACCGGAAATAACCTGTCTGAAGCTTTCCGGACCGGGGTCGCCGGTTTCAAAACCTTCCGACATTTGAAATCCCTGATCCTGTGAACCGGCATACACAAACGACGGATTAAGCGGGTCAGTGCGAACACTGTAATATTGGCTGACATTCAGGTTGGACAAACCGATATTGTATTGGCTTTCCATATGGTTTGGGGTGAAGGTCACCCCCCCGTGGTTGCTGACCAGCAAAAATGGCTGGCCATCGTCCGACGCGATAAACTCTGCAAAGTGCATGATATCGGCGTGAATTTTTCCTTCCACATTGTCGTAATATTCCCACCAGTTGTTGGCTTTGTTCCATTCCACACCAGCATCGGTACTGACATAACATTCCACCTCGCCCATAAGCAGAATATCCGGATTGGAGGGCAATACATATATTCCCACGTCCCATGGACGCTCAGGCAATTCTCCTTTCAGGGTCCAGGTAACTAAATCCTCGCTTTGGTACACCTTCCGGGTGGTGCTTGTCTGGGTATAGCAATAGAAGCGCCGGACGACATCCCCCGTCCAGCCAATGAGGTTGACAGGAGCACTGCCAAACTGGATGGCATTGGTACTCAGCAGGGTGGTTTGATTGGTTGTGGGATCGTATCGAAAAAACTGGACAGCATTTTGAGCGTTCTTCTGTACCAAATACAAGTCATTGGAATTATGCGGGTTGCACAAAGCAATCCGATTGAAATCAGAAATGTTATACGTTTTAACCACAGCAAAACTTTCGCCCTGGTTATTGGAACGATAGAGCTTCATGTTCTCGGAAGAAGTAGGCTTTGAAAACACAAAAACGCTGCGGTTTTCATCACCAAGAACAAGGGGATTATGGCAATTGCCCCCGCCGTCATTGTGGTAGATCCCTGTAGACAACTGCCAGGTTTGGCCATCGTCGTCGGAGAAATGGGGTTTGCGGTTGCTGAAAGCCAGCAACCTGCGGCCATTGTTGCGGGGAATGAGTTGCAGCAATCCTTCATTGAACTGAAGGTCCTGGTTTACTACCGACCAGGTAAGCCCGTAGCGGTCGCTGTTCCAAAGGCTTCCACCTGCGGAAATTGCCCAGAGTTCATCTTCTATTGGATCGTAAGTGATGTCCAGAACACTACCCGCCTGGTTGATGCTGCCCCGTTCGCTCCAACGGCCGGTAAGTTGGCCATTGGCCAAGGTTTCTATGTCTCCACATTCGCCGCTTCGGAATCCAATGGATGAACTCCGCCGTTGGTGCCGGGCCATTTGATTTTGCCATTCAATGGTGCGCCAGTCAACACCAGGTGCAGCCTGGTGCATCAACTCCAGCCAGGCACTGCGTTTATCTGCATTTTCACCTTCCTCTCCGTGGCGGATAACCGTGCGGCCATTGCCTGGCACCGGGAGGTTTGTCGGTTGAGAATTCCGAAAAAAAATAAATGAAGCAGCAATACCGATGGCAAGTATGCAAGAGAGCTGAAACAGCGATTTCATGCGGAATAAATTATGGATTGAAAATTAATTGAACCCAAAGATAGGCATACTTTCCTTTATGGTCGGTCGGCTGCCCGTCACTTGGCACATCCGGAAAGTTTTGTTTTGTCTTTTTCCACCTTGCTGGAGTAGGGGTAGATTTCATCCGACATGCCATCCGAACACGATCCGGCTTCGATGGTAATGGTAATGCTGCTGCCGGGAAGACTCGATTCAAAAATTGTTCTGGTACCTTCCTGACGTGGTGAACGATAGGGATAACGAGTTATTCCTTCATCCATTTGATTGTAAACAATACCACTATCCGGCTCAATTTTTACATACCAGAAAGGTTCTGTGCCGAGGCAGGTAAACCGCATGGCTTTTTTTTCATTTCCATTTTCCAAAGTGCTTGTCGAAGCTGCCCCTGCGGGCTGTTGGTTTTTACAATTTTGAAAGCAAAAAATAAAAAAGGCGGCACAAAACAATAGTCTGGTGTTAAACATGGCAATGGTTGATTGATTTTTCGTAAAAATACAGAAATGTTCTTTAGATGGGCGATTGATCGCAAATGAAAGCGCCCTTCAGAACCATTTCTAAAGGGCGCTCTTTTTAAAAAATGATAAACCTAAATTATCGGATCAGGGTCACATCTCCACGGTAAAGCAATTTTACACCATCCAGGAAAGTGATTTCGATCAGGTAGACGTATACTCCGGGATTGAGGAGTCGGCCATTTTTTCTGCCATCCCAAAGCCGCAAGCCACCTTCACACACAGGAGCCAGGTCTTTGGCCTGGTATACGATACCACCCCAACGATCAAATACCTGGGCGGAGTTAATGCTGGTTACACCCGTACAGGCAAAAATCCTGAATTCATCATTCGGACCGTCGCCATTAGGCGAAAAAATATTGGGGATGAAGACATTCCGGTTGGCGTCTAATTCTACAAAAATGTCAGCAGTGCCTGTGCAGCCATTGATGTCAGTGACCAGCAGGTTATAGTCTCCACTGGATAAAGGCCGGATGAACGGACTTTGTACGGTGTCGGATGATAAATAGGTATCCGGTGTCCAGAGATATGATTCTATCGGCAAGCTGGAAACAACAATTGGCTCGAGACGCACAGTCGTATCTCCCAGTTCCACCACCAGTTCTTCAG
>JABWAJ010000361.1 GCA_013361075.1 Saprospiraceae bacterium
GGCAACAGCACAGGCACCTTTAGTAAAAAAATCAGCAGGGGAATCTGAAGAAGTGCTCGTCATTTTATACGAGCGAGCTTTTCCGGCCGTTGCAAAATTTGTCAGCCGCATGGGCGGTTCTTTAGAAGCAGCCCGGGACATTTTTCAGGATGCCCTGATCATTTATCTTGAAGGCTCCGCCCAAAAAAGCACAGTCATTCACACTTCAAAAGAAGCTTATATTCTGGGCATTGCCAAACACCTCTGGCTACGGAAATACCAACGCGATCAACGCCATGTGCCCCTGAGCGAAGCGGAACACCGGATCTCCCTGCCTGAAGACTTTTTTCCCGATGTCAGGACAAGACGCTTGCTCCGGTTTCTGGAAGTAAGTGGAAAAAAATGCATGGATTTGCTCCGGGCATTTTATTACCAGGGCCTGCCGGTGAAAAAGGTAGTTGATGTGCTGGGTTATGCCAACGAACATTCGGCCAGCGTTCAAAAATACAAGTGCCTCGAAAAAATCAGGACAGTCGTAAAAGAAAAATCACTGACCTATGATGACTTCACGGAATAATACAAAGCTCATAGAACAATACCTTCAGGGCAAACTTCCTGTGTCCCGGCAAATTGCATTTGAAGCCCGGCTCCTGCTTCAACCGAAGCTTCGGATGGACTTGTATTTTCAGAAAAAGACTTACCGGCTGGTTCAGCTTTACCACCGGAAAAAATTAAAAGAAGAACTGGAAACTGTGCATCAGCAGATTTTTTCTGATCCGGATAAAGTTGATTTTCAGGAGAATATTTACAGGTTATTCAAATAAAAAAAGATGATCAAGGCAAGTCTGATTCCCATGGTAATTGACAATTCGGGTGGCGGCGAACGGGCGTTCGACATTTACAGCTTGCTGCTCAAAGAACGCATCATTTTTCTTGGCGGCCCGATCAATGAACCCCTCGCCGGTTTGGTGGTTGCCCAACTGCTCTACCTCAACAGTGTAGATTCGAAGCTCCCCATTCATTTGTACATTCAGAGTCCGGGCGGAGTGGTTTATTCGGGTATGGCCATCTATGATACCATGAAAATGTTATCGGCTCCCGTTTCGACTTACGCCGTCGGTTTCACAGGCAGCATGGCCACCTTCCTGCTGAGTGCAGGCGAAAAAGGGAAGCGGTTTGCCCTGCCCCACGCCACCATCCACATGCACCCGACCGGCGGTGGTGCTCAGGGGTATACCGAAGACGTACGAATTGCCACCCGGGAGCAGGAACGGCTGCAAACCCAGCTTTTCCACCTCATGGGCAAACATACCGGGCATACCTGGCAGGAAATCGAGGAGTTTTTTTTGAGGGACAAATACCTAAATGCCCACGAAGCACGGCAATACGGCCTTATTGACGAAGTAATGGGTGATGCAAGTGATTTAATTTTTTTAAACCGGACGGAAATGCAGGCCAATCTGATGCTTGAAAATGTGCCGAAAGAACGACTGAGTTGATTGCTTATAAAAAATCCAATGTGTATGTTTGCATTAAACAAAGTGTATAGATGCGGACCAATTTTATAATGGATAATGCTTTGATGCAACAGGCATTGCCACTAAGCGCTTTGTAGCTTAAAATCAAACCATGACACAACCCGAACATTATTCGCCAACACTCAAATTTTTTAAAAACGCTATCTGGAAATATCTTCTGGAATTGATCACTGTTATTTTCGGTGTGTACATTGGTTTTATGGCCAACAAATACCAGGAAAACCAGAAAGAATACCGGTATACCCAAACGGTCATCAAAGAAATGTACCAAAGCCTTGCCAACGACATAAACGACGCCACTGAAAATTGGAATGGTCATAAAAAAGGGTTGGCAAGTGTAGCGTACTTTTTTAAAATTGCTGAAGACAAACCGGTGAGCACGGATACCTTCACACAATACCTGGTTGAACTGACCCGTAGTTTTTTAAGCATCCAGAATACCGCGCCTTTCGAAGCGCTTAAAGCTACTGGTTTGAATGTCATCACCAATGATTCGCTTCGCAGTAAAATCGTACACCTGTATGATTTTCAGTACGATATTATGGAAAAAGTAGAAGAACAATACCCGGAATCCAATTTTGCAGAGCGCTATTATCAGGACATTGTCGGGATCCTGGACAAAGGCCTGGTCCTTGATAAAGAAGGGAGGGTCGTAGCCATCCGCAGACCTCTGCCCATTTCGCAGGAAGAAAAAGTACGCTTGTTTCTGCACCTGAAAAAAATCTACTCCGCGCGCTGGTTCAACATCACTGTTTACAAAACGGTGATTGAAGAAATGAAGGCCCTGAGATCAGCCCTTAAAAAAGAGTATCCTTATCTGGAATAAACCCTTTTCCTCAAACGGAAGTGTACCTGCCAAGGCAAGCCCGGCTTGTAAAAAACCCGACAATACCCCAAAAAGATGCCGCAAAATGAAGAATCCGATGTAAATTGGATCTCGATCATGCCATATTCGGCATGGAGTTGCCCGCCGCCAAGGTATCAAGCTGGAAAAATTGAACGCCATGAAAACCCTCCAACACTTCTTTGCGGTACTGTTGCTTTGTTCTGCGCTAACGGGCCAGGCCCAGCTGGATTCCATCCACTGGCTGCCACCCATGCACGCCCGGGTAGAATGGGGCCCGCAATACCTCTACCTTACCACCCCGGAAACCCAGCCTTTTGAAGTCACCATCCGGGATGGCGCAGGCGGTCTCCTGACCACTGCTACCATCAGCAATGCCCAGCCATTCCGATACTTCCTTGGCGTTACCGACAATACCCAAACCCTCGTCCCACAAAGTGCCCTGCACATGGCCCTTGCCGGAAAAGGCCTGGTCATGGAAGGCAGCAAACCATTTTTTGCCACCTTCCGCGCACACGCAGACACGGGGCGGCATGCAGGCGACCTCACCTGTAAAGGCCGGGCTGCTTTGGGCAAGGTATTTCGCATCGGGCACTTAGAACAGGCTGCATTTGGAGAAGACAGGCGATCCAATTTTATCGGTATCCTGGCTACTGAAGACAACACAACGGTATCGCTTTCCGACTACCATGCCGGGGTTCGCTTCCGCGTAAACAATGCAGCTGTCTCCCAGCCTTCTCCCCTAAACCTGACGCTGCAAAAAGGAGAGTCGGTTGTTTTTTCAAATTACATCAGCCCTGACCCCAATGCACAACCGCCAAACGGCCTGATGGGTGCTTTGCTCGAAACCAGCAAACCTGTTGTCGTCAACTGCGGTTCCTGGCTGGGTGCCCCCATTGTTTTTCAGGGGCACGACATTGGCATTGACCAGATTGTGCCTGTGGAACTGACCGGAGAAGAATACATTCTGTGCAAAGGCAATGGCTCTGACATCCTCGAACACCCCATCATCATTGCCCATACGGCCAATACCCAGATCCGGCTCAACGGAGGTTCTGTTCCTGTGACGACACTCGGTCCGGGCGATTATTACGTCGTGCCTACCAGTGCTTTTTCCGGTGCCGGAAACCTGTTCATTCAGTCAACTCAACCAGTTTATGTCTATCAGATGATTGGCGGTGTGCCCAATACCGACGACCAGTACCGCACCGCCGGGCTGATGTTTGTACCGCCGCTCAGTTGTGGAATTCCCAATGCCGTTGACAATATTTTTGAACCCAACAGCATCGGCTCCATGTTTTTTGAGGGTGGGTTAATGCTGGTAGCCATGCGCGACTCGCAGGTCACGGTGCGCATCAACGGCGCGGTTGTCCCCATCGGAACGCCGGATGCAGTACCCGGCAACCCGGATTTTGTGACCTACCGCCGCTTGAACTTATTTTTGCAGTCCGTAGTCGTTTCCACCATCAGCGTGCGGGCAGAAGGCGCAGTGCAGGTAGCGATGTACGGGCGCAACCAACCGGCAAGCTTTGCAGCTTTTTTTTCAGGGTTTACCAAAACCGATAAGCCGACTTTGCAATTGAGCAAAACGGGAGACGGCGTTTGCCCCGATACCTTAGTAGCAAGCGGGCATTTCGACGGAGTGCAATGGATGCTTGGCGACTCGATTCTGCAATTTGGACAAGATACAACCTACATTGCCTATACGCCGGGCGATTATGTAGCTACAGCCTACCTTGGTGTTTGCCGCCGAACGGATTCTGTAAAAGACACCATTGGAGCGGCGTTTGTTTCTCCTGCTTTTGAATACGCTTTTGAAGAACCTTCCTGTTTCGCCTACGACGATGGGGAAATCACTTTCGGTACACCTTACGGAGGCATTGCGCCCTACCACTTTTCGGTGGATGAGGGCACCAGTTTTCAACAGGCCAATACATTTAGCGGCATATCCAGCGGGGCCTACCATTTAGTTGCGCGCGACGCCACGGGTTGCTACAACCACCCTTTGGAGTTGTTCATCGGGCAACCTGATAGTTTTGGGGTGAAAATTGTAGTCGTCAGAATGCCCGACCCGCTCAAACCCGGCGGCGAAGTAGGTCTCGAAGGTCTGCCTGATCGCCCGGTTACGGCAGCATTTTGGGACCCTGCCACGAATCCGGACTGCCCGAATTGCCTGGTGTACACCTTCAATCCCCTATCGAGTGAATGGGTGACGCTAACCGTGTACGACACCGCAGGATGCCCGGCATCTGATCAGGTTTTCATTGCAGTTTCCCCCAATGTTTTTGTACCCAATGTGATTTATCCGGATTCTGAGGAAAGCCGAAACCGGGTATTTCTCCTCCAAAGTAAAGATGACCTGCCGGTATTGCGGCTGATGATTTTTGACCGCTGGGGCGAAATGGTGTTTGAAAATAAAAACTTCCTAACCAATGATTTTTCGGCAGGCTGGAATGGTCGTTTCCATGGAAATCCGGCAACTCAGGGGGTTTACGTGTATTATGCAGAAGTGGAGTTGTTGCCGGGGATCAGGACGAAAATAAAGGGGGATTTTGTTGTGTTGCGATAGTGCCGATGCATTTTCCTGGCAATTGCAGGTCAAACAAAGGCATTATAGTCAAAGCCAGGGACAAATACCTCAAAAGGATCTTCTTTGTTGATCGGAATGACCAAAGGGCGTACTTCCTTTACCCATTCCAGCAGCAAATAAGGCAGACAGGCTTGCAGATCATCTCCTTCTTTAAAATATTTCAGGTTGAACATCCTGCCCCAGGGTTTCTTTGGAATGGCTCCCGTAGCAGCGTCTAGCTCACTCCAAAATCTTCCCCAGATGCGGTAGGAAGACAGCAAAACGAGGTCGTCCGGCGCGTCAAAAACAAGGGTTGAAATACCGGATTCCAGTTCCATGTCTGATAACAATGCCCTTGCAGTCAGAAAACAAGGTGGGCGTGCCCATTCTTTGCAGGAATGAAAGGCCCAAATGGGCGGGGTATTTCCACAGTTTATGCCTCGCTTTTCCATTTGCCGGCACATCCATGCATAAGAAAATTGCCAGAAGCCATTTGGTGCGAAGTCCCAGTTTCCGGTAAGGATGCCTTTTGTTTTCAGCATTTCTGCTGCAACGTTACTTTGGAAGGTGTAAAGCAGCATGACGATGGTGATTAGTAATTCCCTGTGAGCGCTACCAAGGGGCATTTTACCAACAATTCTGCCAGACCGCCCCGTCAAAAACCCTCAATTTATTGATTGTCCCGTCGAAATACATGTCTCCTTTTGCAGGAGAAGCAGGAGGGCCGGAAAGTGGCTCAAGCCTCATGACGTCACTGATATGCAATGATCGCTGAGGCGAAACTGTATTAATGCCAACCTTCCCATCGGTAGTGATCGTCATCCGGATATTGGACTCATCCAGGTTCATCCATCCTTCCCATCCCGTTGGGTTTGTGCCCGTTACAAAAAAGATTCCCCCACGCGTACTGGTATTATTGGCCAAATACAGGGCATTTTCAATGCCATTTCCCAATAGGTTCATTCCGATCGCTGATACTGGATATCCGGCGTCCTGAACAAATTCAATTCTCGGATTATCCTCCTCATTGACATCGTTTAAGTCAGCCTCAATGGAAAGCACTGCGTCTCCGGTTGAGGGCCGGATATGTGCCTTGTTTTTTGTCGTATAAGTCGTGTCCCAGATCACGCGCCAACTATCTGTATTTTTTGCATATAAAGC
>JABWAJ010000362.1 GCA_013361075.1 Saprospiraceae bacterium
CCAAGCGGCATTTACCTCATTCGGGCGGCTTCGGAAGGCATTCCGGATGCCACAAAACGAGTGGTATTGAGTGGCAGTGAACGGCCATAAACATTAAGTGTCGTAAAAAAATCTAAATAGGAAAAGTGGTCCTGCGGCATAGAGGCTGCAGGGCCGCTTTTTTTTTCGGGCATGCATTGGGTTCTTATTTTGGGTTCAAAATTTAAACCAAAGTGGTTCATAAATTTGCTCTTGTTTTAAAATAGCTGCTTCTATGAAGTCATTGACCATCCACAACATTGAAAATGAAATTGCAGCTGCGATAGAAAAAATGGCGCATACTACAGGGTTGAGTCAGAATAAAGTCGTCAAAAAATTGCTCAGGAAAGCACTGGAATTAGAAGAACCAACACCCGAAAAACCCAAAAGGGATGTATCGGCTTTCGTCGGGGTGTGGACGCCGGAAGAGGCTGTTGCCTTTGAGCAATCACAGGCGGTTTTTAAAAAGGTAGACGAAGCCATGTGGTCATGAAAAAAATAGTCCTGGACACCACTGCCTACACTGCGCTGATGCAGGGGCAACCTGCTGTAATACAAGCCATAGAAAACGCCGAACAGGTATTTGTCCCCGTCTTTGTCCTGGCAGAATTGCTATTTGGCTTCAAAATTGGCGCGCGGGAACAAACCAATAACGCCTTATTGCAGGATTTTTTGAAATTACAAGGCGTCAGCATTCAGCACACCACCAACGAAACCGCTCAGATTTTTGCAGACTTACAACTGGATTTGAAGGAAAAAGGAACCCCCATCCCCACCCATGGCATCTGGATTGCGGCCATGGCCATCGAAACCGGAAGTGTGGTGGTGACGTATGACCGGCATTTTTTAAATGTGGAAAGGCAAGGGTTTGGGGAGAGGTGAAGTGAAAAGTCTTCAAAATGACGAGCCTGTGGTCGCCACCTTCAGGTGGCAGACCTTCAAAAACGGGGGACGATAGACGGGAGACGATAGACGGGCCACATCATCAATCATGTAATCGTCAATCATCAATTCAACACCTGCCAGTTTATTTACGATTGATGATTGATGAATGAAAATTGATGAAGTGGCGTTCAGGAAATGACAGGGGTTGGTAACAAATCACCAAAACCTCCCTACATTTGAATCCAACCTAACATCCACACCATGCAACAAAAAAAGACAAGTACCAGAAGAAACTTTCTCAAGACCAGCGCTGTCGTCGCCGGCGGATTTTTTATTGTGCCGCGGCACGTGCTGGGCCGGGGCTATACCGCGCCAAGCGATAAACTCAATGTGGCGGCCATCGGTGCAGGCGGCAAAGGCAGCAGCGATATTGCCAACGCCTGGCAAAACGGCGCCAACAACGTCGTGGCCCTTTGTGATGTAGACCGGGCGCAGTGCAAGGGCAGCCTCGAAAAATTCCCCGCTGCAAAATTTTACTCAGACTTCCGGGTCATGCTGGAGGAAATGAAAGATACCATTGACGCGGTGACCATCTCCACCCCCGACCACCAGCACGCCTTCGCGGCCATGGTGGCCATGCAGCTCGGCAAACACGTGTATGTACAAAAGCCCCTCACCCACGACATTCAGGAAGCACGAATGCTCACAGAAGCAGCCAACAAATACAAGCTGGTGACCCAAATGGGCAACCAGGGTGCCTCCAATCCCACCCAAAAGGTGATGATGGATTGGTTAGACAAGGGCCTTATCGGCAAAGTAAACGAAGTCCACATCTGGACCAACCGCCCGGTTTGGCCGCAGGGCATTCCGGTTCCAACCGAAAAAAAGAAACGCACCAAATCCATGAGCGCTGCCGATTGGGACCTCTGGGTTGGCACAGCGCCTTGGGTGGAATACCACCCTTTGTATCACCCCTTCAAATGGCGGGGTTGGTGGGAATTTGGCACCGGCGCGCTTGGCGATATGGGCTGCCACCTGATTGATCCTGCCTTCCGGGTGCTCGGCCTTGGCTATCCCACCGAGGTAGAATGCAGCGTGGGCCAGGTGTTCATCAAAGACTGGACGCCCGAATACATCCCGGAAGGCTGTCCGCCATCCTCGAACGTGCAGATAAAATTCCCGGCAACAGCACGCAACGCTTCAGAAGTGACCATGCACTGGACCGACGGCGGCATCCGGCCTTTCCATCCTGAATGGATTCCGGCCAGCGAACCTTTGGCGGAAGCCGACAGCAGCAACGGCGTGATCATGATCGGCGAAAAAGGCGTGATGACCTGCGGCACTTATGGCAACGACCCGAAGATTTTCCTGAAAACCGGCGAAAAAATCAACATGCCCGCGCTGGAAAAGAACCCTTTGCCCGAACACGGCCACAATGCCGCCTGGACGGAAGCCTGCAAAGCCGGATATGGAAGCGCACAACACCAGGCACTGACGTCGTCTTTCGACTACGCCGGGCCACTCACCGAAACGGTGCTGATGGGCAACCTCGCCATTCGCAGCTACAATTTGCGCAAAGCAAACAACAAAAACGGGTTTGATTATTATGGCCGGAAAAGGTTGTTGTGGGATGGGAAAAGCATGAAAATCACCAACTTCGATGAAGCCAACCAGTTTGTTTCCAGGAATTATCGGGAAGGCTGGAAGTTGGGGTAGACGGCAAACGGGCACCCCTCGTGGTCGCTTTGCACGCGGCTGGCGATTGACAGTGCCCGTTACCCCCCCCAGTTGTGAGCATTCAGATAGCGTGGTATCCCGCCAGTGGCTACCTGTAGAAGTTGTTCTTCAAAAATGCCCGGGTTATTTTTGAATTATTATAAACAAAAAAGTGAATATTTTTAAAACAATCTGTGTATTTAATTTAGCTTTGCCGCCAGCTCAAGAACTGTTAAAGTAGCATCGAAAAACGCCTGAATATGTCACAAGTTCGCGGCAATGCGCTGATGTTCATCTTCATTACCATCCTGATAGATGTCATTGGTATTGGTATCATCATTCCCGTACTCCCGAAATTGATTACGGAGTTGACCGGTGGCGATATGAGTGAAGCAGCGCGCTATGGCGGCTGGCTGATGTTTGCTTATGCCATGATGCAATTCATCTTTGCCCCAATTATAGGCGGGCTCAGCGACCGTTACGGACGCAGGCTGGTTTTGCTGCTTTCCCTGTTTGGTTTGGGCGTAGATTATTTGTTTTTAGCTTTTGCTCCCGGCATTGGATGGTTGTTTGTTGGGCGCTTGCTGGCAGGTATTTCCGGCGCCAGCTTTACTACGGCCAGCGCTTACATCGCCGATGTCAGTCCGCCGGAAAAACGGGCTCAAAATTTCGGGCTGATTGGAGCTGCTTTCGGGCTGGGGTTCATCATCGGCCCTGTATTGGGTGGACTGCTGGGCCAAATCGGTTCGCGGGTACCATTTTTTGCATCGGCGGCACTCGCCTTACTGAACTGGCTGTACGGCTATTTCATACTTCCGGAATCGCTGTCGCCAGAAAATCGCCGGCCATTTGACTGGAAACGCGCCAACCCGGTGGGCAGCTTGTTGCAATTGCGCCGCTATCCGGTCATCATGGGCCTTATCGGCAGTATGCTTTGTTTGTATATTGCCGCACATGCTTCTCAAAGTACCTGGTCTTATTACACCATGGAAAAATTTAAGTGGAATGAAGAATGGGTGGGTTATTCTTTAGGTTTTGTGGGGCTGACCATTGGCCTGGTGCAAGGGCTTCTGACCCGCGTCATCATCCCAAAACTCGGTACCGTACGTTCGGTTTTTATCGGACTTAGCCTTTCTGCTACCGGTTATATTTGTTTTGCTTTAGCCACGCAGGGGTGGATGATGTTCGCCCTCATGATTCCCTTTGCCCTGGGCGGCATTGCCGGGCCATCCCTCCAGGGCATCATTTCGGGGCAGGTTCCTGCCAATGAACAAGGAGAATTACAAGGCGCGCTCACCGGCCTGATCAGTGCAACTTCTATTGTTGGGCCACTGCTGATGACCAACCTTTTTTCCTGGTTCACCGCTAAAGAAGCCCCGGTATATTTTCCGGGTGCACCTTTCATGATGGGTGCCCTGCTCA
Organism: Saprospiraceae bacterium; assembly: GCA_013361075.1. Taxonomy (GTDB): domain Bacteria; phylum Bacteroidota; class Bacteroidia; order Chitinophagales; family Saprospiraceae; genus JABWAJ01. The sequence goes on from JABWAJ010000362.1 coordinate 4,042, forward strand.
CTCTGTTGGGCATAGCTATGGCGGTACGCCCCCTGAAGAAATTTGGCAGTACGGGTAAGTAATTGCTTTCCGGTCGATTTTTCCATCACTTTCCCCAAAAGTTAAATGCGGATTCCCCTCTGGTGACCTATATTTGTGAGTTGAACATTATTTCGTTGTTTAATTCGTTATTTTTCTTTTTCATCACCTGCGTAATCTGGCTATCACCATGGATTTTCAACAATCCGGCATTGTTCTGGAAAAAATCAATTCCCTTTATAAGAGTCTTCAGGCGGGCGGCGGGCAAATTGCACCGATTGAGCGCGACCTGATGTTGAGCTATATCCGACAGTTGTACGATGCAGTGCTTAACCCTGCAACCGCCAACGCACCATCTGTTGCCGCAACGCCAAAACCGGAAGAACCGCCAGTGGTGGTTGCTCCGCAACGCAAACCGGCACCGCCAAAAATTATTGAAATCCCGGATACCCTCAAAGACCTGTCGCAACCGGCACCGCAGGTGGTGAAAGAAACACCCCCGGCACCCCAGGTTGTAAAAGAAACACCACCACCACCGCCACCACCAAAAGTGGAGGCAGAAGTGCGCTCCCCGCAACCTGATCCGGCACCCCCGGTAACCAAACCAACCGAGTCTTTCAAAGGCAAAGTCAGCGCGAAAGTAGAAGCCTTATTTTCAACAGATCAGGCCCGCGAACTTTCCGAAAAGTTAGGAGAGCGCCCGGTAACGGATCTGACCAAAGCCATGGCCATCAACGACCGCCTGCTATACATCAATGAACTGTTCGGCAAGGACTCGGACGCCATGAACGAAACCCTGAAAGTGCTCAACAAATATGAAACTTTTGACCAGGCACGCAGCCTCCTGCTCAGTGTAGCAGAGCAGTACCATTGGGCAGATGAAGGGACGATTGACGTGGCCAAAGCTTTTATTAAGCTGATTAGAAGAAGGTACCATTAAATTTAAGTGCCATGCCCATAATCGGCCGAATCAAAGGAATCATTTTAAGAATGTTTTTTGGAGATCACCCCCCCCCTCATTTTCATGCAACTAACAATGAAAAAAATGGGTTGTTTAAGATTGATGATTTGGAAATGTTCAAAGGTGATTTGACAAGTCAGGATCAAAAACAAGTCAAAAAATGGGCTAAAGAGGCAAAATCAGCTGCTAGACTTGCCCGAAAAGGCAGCAAAAAAGCTCAGGCCAAAGTCAACTCTCTTTGCGAACAACTCAATCATTTTGTGTATACTGAGGTGAATAAGATTTTTGACGAACAAAAAATACCAGCCTTGATTGGGGGCGACCACTCGACGCCCTTTGGCGCTATACGTTCTGCAGCAGAGAGATATGACTCTTTTGGTGTACTTCATTTTGATGCGCACTCCGACACACGCGAAGCCTATGAAGGCTTTATATGGTCGCATGCCTCAATCATGTTCAATGTGCTTGAAGAAATCCCGCAAGTCACTAAATTGGTTCAAGTTGGTATTCGTGATTTTTGCGAACAAGAATTTAAATTTGTACGTTCGTTAGACGATAGAGTCTCTGTTTTTTTTGATCAAGACTTAAAAAAAGAACAAGAGTCCGGAACTCCATGGATCCATACAGTTAAAAAAATCGTCTCAACATTGCCAAATCAGATATGGATTTCATTTGATATTGATGGTCTAGATCCACGCTTTTGCCCACACACTGGGACACCTGTTCCTGGTGGGCTTGATTTTAACCAAGCGCTTACCCTCGTTCGAGAATGTGCTCTATCTCAAAAAAAAATCATTGGGTTTGACTTAAATGAGGTTGCACCAAATCCATCTGACAAACATGACGAGTGGGATGCAAACGTGGCAATGCGACTTTTATACAAACTTTCAGCCTGGACGCTATATAGTCAAGGGTTTGTAAAAAAACTTTGTTAATAATTGTTTACCCCAAAAAGGGATAACGATAATTTTTAGGCGGAACAAAATTTTCTTTAATGGTTCTTGGTGAAATCCAACGGTAAAGATTGAGGATACTTCCTGCTTTATCATTGGTTCCGGAAGCCCTAGCT
>JABWAJ010000363.1 GCA_013361075.1 Saprospiraceae bacterium
CTTTTGAACCGGTTCCGGAAGGGTTTTACAAATGAGAACAGCAAATTCGGGGAAGGAAAGCGGGCAAAGTAAAAAAACATGAGCCACTCCAAAACCTGGAATGACTCATGTTGTAACTATATGAATCTGATAATGTGGTTGTTTTAAAAGCGTTTAGTTTTTCACGCGCTTGCTTTCGTCTTCCAGCCCCGTTGCGCGGCGACGGGCACCTTTTACGTTCTGGTTACCGAAGCGGTAGTTAAAGTTCAATTTGATCTGGCGCGATTCCCAGGCACCGGAACCTCTGATGACCAACCCCGGGATGGCATCGCTGTAGCTGCGCCATGGCGCCGTCATGAGGATATCGGTAACGCTCAGTTTCAAAGTGCCCTGGCCTTTCAGTACGCCTCTCTGGATGCCCATGTCCAAAGACCCCTGCGGTTCGCTCAACCAGCTACCGCCCCAGATGGATGCGGAGTTGAACCAGCCTGAGATTTCATACGTGAAACCTTTCGGCAAATTAAAGGTCTGCTCGGCATAAAAATTCCATGCAATCGGGGTTTCCGCTTCAAACTGGTATTCCGGGAAATTGGCTTTGTAAATGGATTTGTACATCGTAACGTTAACGTAACCATTCCACCACTTCTTGATCGGAGTCGGGCTGCTCACACTAATGGCATAGTTGTCCTGAGAAGCTAAGTTGCGGTAGTTGATAAAGCTTTGATTGGGTTTAGTTGCATCAAACTCAACGATATCTGTAATCAGGTCGGTAGTTCGCGCATAACTAACACTCACCGTTGCCATTTGCATGGCCGTATATTTGAACTCATAGCTGTCGGCATACTGCGGTTTCAGGAAAGGACTGCCTTTGCGGAAAGTCAGCTCATCGAGGCGCCATTCAAACGGGTTCAAATCCTGGTAGCTTGGGCGGTCAATGCGGCGGCTGTAAGTCAGGTTGAAGGTATGCATGGGGGTCATTTGATAGGTCAACGCCGCACTTGGGAACCAGTCAATGTAATCGCGTTCTACATAATCTTCTGGTTTTGCAGGAATGGAAGGGTCGCGCTCAAGGTCGCCAATGGAATGTGTATTTTCCATGCGCACGCCGGCCTGCAAAGACCATTTTGTTGAAAGTGGTGTAAAAAAGTTGACATACCCGGCATTTACCTGCTCCGTATAAGTAAAGTGATTACTTTGCTGTATATCGCGCACATTCTGGCCGTCAATCACATTGAAAAAATCAAAGGTGTTGTCGGTTTTTACATTGGCAATTTTGAAGCCAACGCCCAGTGTGGTCGCTTTTTGTTTGCCCATTTTGCGTTCGTAGTCCCCTTTTACTGTCCAAATATCAATATTCGAGGGAGTATCCGTTGCAAAGGCGCGCATGGAGAGCATTTCGCTTTCATCCGCGTTTTTGTAGAAGTTGGGTTGGAAACTGAGATTGGTAGAGCGGAAGAAACCGCGGTCAGCATCGAACGTAAACTCATTGCCCAACGTATCGGCAAAACGGTAGTTGAAATTGAAATTTGCATTCGTATTGTTCCCGGTTATCAAATTGGAAGCAATAAGAATCGAATCAACGAGGTCGGGATTTGAAGCCGCGGAAATAAAGGTACGGCTTTCACTGTCCCAGCTCCGGTCGTTAAAGTTGGTGTTTACATTGGCCAGAACCCCAAAGGTGTGTTTGGTTCCTACGGAAAGATCAGCACCTACTTTTGCGTTCAACGGGCTGCCTTCGCTCACCTGTTTCTGACGCTGGTTGAAGACCTTGTCATTCTGAATGCGGTACAGATTCATGGTATTGTACCATTCGTTGTAGCCGCCGCTTACATTTCCAAAAAGGTTCAGGTTCTTATTCCGGTGGTTGAGGTTCAGGGCTGCATTGGTTTTCGGCCCTTCTCCGTAAGCACCGCTCAGGTTGAGCGAGCCATTGGTACCGAAGTTTTTATTTTTTTTCAGGCGGATGTTTACAATGCCTGCGTTGCCTGATGCATCGAATTTGGCAGACGGGTTGGTAATGACCTCGATGGCTTCGATGTCACTCGCATTCATGCCTTTCAGCAAATTGGCCAATTCCTGCGGGCTCATGTACGAGCGTTTCCCGTCCAGATAAACTTCAACGCCATTTTTTCCGCGCAGCTGGATGTTCTCATTGTTGTCAATGACCACGCCCGGCGTTTTGCGCAGCAATTCCAGGCCATTTGATCCGGCAGCTGTAACACTCGCCTCCACATTGAAGACGGTGCGGTCCGCTTTCACTTCAATCAACGGTTTTTTTGCCGCAACGGTCACGGTGCTTAACTCCGTCGCCATTACCCCTAATTTTACCGGATCGAGGGTCATATCGCCGCCGTTGTAGGTAAACACAGGGCTGTAGTATTTGTCGTATCCAATCAGGGTAGCGTGGAGGTAATACTCACCGGCTTTCGGATTGGGCAGCTCGTAGGTGCCATCCAGTTCTACAACAGCGCCTTTCGCTAAAGTAGAATCGGCAGCATTCATGAGCATGATGGCAGCAAATTCAGCAGGTTTGTTGTCTGGAAGGAAGGCTTTTCCACTAATTTTCTGAGCCGTCGCAGCGGATAGGCCCAAAGCCAGCATGGTAGCTGACAGGAAGAATTTTTTTAGCATTACAGTCGGGTTTGAAAGATCCAAAAATGTCATCTCAATGTCATCGAATACGAGCGCAAGTTGCATCCGCTCCGGCGATTTCGAAACCACACTTAGACCGAAAGGTTCATTTAAACGATTAGTAGGTCTTGATTTCGACGAACGGCAATTACCAACATGGCTAAAAGTAGAGATGCGGAAAGACCGGGAATACCACTATACGATAGGAAAAAATTGATAAAGTAAAAGGGGAAAAAGTTTGAGTATCTGGTAATTTGAAGATTAAAAAAAAACGTCATGTCAGGGCAAATCCTGAAGATTAAAACGTTCAAAAAGCTGATAATCTGAAAGATAACAACTATTATTGAGCCCTTATCGGGAATGCTAAGGCGTTTGCGATAACAGGCCCAACCGCCTGTAAGATTACTTATAGTTTGTCAAGTAAAACCAACCAATGCGTTTATTCCTGCCTGCTAACCCAATATTTTGGCTGTATATCGTTTTGCTTTACGGTTGTAACAACAGTAAGCAGATTAACCCGGCACCCGAGCCGGGCAATAGCGGGGCCTTTCACGATTCCAACAAACAGACCATTCCGGTTGGCGGCAATGCCTGGTTGGAAAATGGCGGCATGCTTTCTGAGACTGGCCTGACAGATTGGTCAGATCCGCAAACCGTTTGCACCACCTACCTACGAGTCACCAAACCAGGCATGCTGAAAATTTCCCTCCTGCTCCACCCACAGGCAGGCAAAACCAACCTTAAAGTAAGCCTCTTCAATAACAGCAAGACAGTAACGGTTGAAGGCAATACCCAAAAGGAGTTTTTTGCCGGGGAATGGCAGGTAACTGAACCCGGGTATATTCCAATTTCCGTTCAGGGCATTTCCAGGTCCGGGGAAACCTTTGGTGTCTTTTCTGCCATCGTGGTAAGCGGTGAGGCAGTTGGTCCCGAACTCAGCTACGTACGCAACAACGAGGGGGATTATTTCTACTGGGGGCGTCGCGGCCCATCCGTTCATTTGAATTACAATACCCGGAAACTGAACAACATCGAATGGTTTTACAGTGAGGTTACCGTTCCAAAAGGCAACGATGTGACGGGGTCTTATTTCATGGCCAACGGCTTTAACGGGGGATATTTTGGCATGCAGGTCAATTCTGACGAGGAGCGTCGCATCCTTTTTTCAGTGTGGAGCCCTTTCGAAACAGACGATCCGGGAAACATCCCGCAGGAAGACAAAATTGTCCTGTTAAAAAAAGGAGAACATGTAAACACCGGCGAGTTTGGCAATGAAGGCTCCGGCGGTCAGAGCTATTTGGTGTATCCCTGGAAAGCAGGCAACACCTATCGGTTTTTGCTGCGCGGAAAACCAGAAGCTCAGAATACCACGGTTTATACGGCGTATTTCTATGCACCTGAAGACAAGAACTGGCGCTTGATTGCCAGCTTCAAACGCCCCAAAACAAATACTTACCTGACTGATTTGTATTCGTTTTTGGAAAATTTCATTCCCGAAACCGGCAACATACAAAGAATGGCCCTTTACGGCAACCAATGGGTCGCCGATGCCAATGGCCGATGGACGGAGTTGACCCAAATTACCTTTACCGGAGATGAAACCGCCAGAAAAAACTTCCGGAAAGACTATGCCGGCGGGGTAGACAACGGTCGGTTTTATTTGAAAAACTGCGGCTTTTTTAATGCTTTTACCCCTTTGGATCAGGAGTTTACCCGGCCAGCCGGGAAGGTGAAGCCTGAGGTGGATTTGGAGGGCTTGCGTTGAATAAGGACAAATCAACGCTTCACCACCACCCCACTCCGCACGCCGTCTGCCCCAAACAGCTGAACGACGTAAACGCCGTCCGGCAAATCCCGGCAATCAACCCTTTGCGTGCCGGGAGCAAGTCCGTCAAGCGCTTTGACCTGTTTCCCTGAAACATCAAAAAACAAAGCGCTTGTAAATCCTGCCGGGATTTGCAGGAACAAATCATCTTTAACCGGGTTTGGAAAAAAGAAAAGCGCTTTTTGCGCTGCGGCCTCAGAAGTAGCAGTAATGTATTGCGCCCCTACAAAAACAATGACGTAGTGGTTGGGCGCCACCTGCACAACAGAAGGATCGCCACCGTTCAGGTTAGTGGCAACAAAGCCGTTCCAGACGCCGCCATTACCGGTGGAGTTGTACCAGATCATGGGGCCACTGCCATAAAAACGCAACTCATTGTTGTTGAGCATATAATTGCCCGTCCAGTTGTGGGCATTGTCGGATGGAATATTGGCTACTTGTGAAAAATGTATCCCATCCGGCGATACGAAGTGATAAGCACCCTGTTGCGGCGCGCCAATCGGGGCAATGTAGTGCCAGCTTTGATTAAACCTGATTACGGCCGGATCAATGACTTTGTTGTCGGCTACGTCCACCCGAGGTTCCGGTTCAAAGGCATAGTGTAGTCCGTCGGTGGTTACAGCGGAATAGGTATTGATGCTGGCATCCAGTCCCATTGGCGGCAACCCAACACTCGAAGAAAAGTACAAACGCATACTGTCTGCCGAAAGGACGGCCAGGGTAGGGTCAAAAGGCCGCTGGTAGTTTGGCGGGAAGCCTGCTATCTGTATGGGTTGCGGCGTAGTCCAGGTCAGCCCGTTATCGTAAGAATATTTGACGGCCACCCGATCCCAGCTTGCTGAGCCAACGGGCAACCGGAACCACTGAAAGACACAGACCAGAGTATCACCTTTCCATTTGATCACAGAAGGCACCCCGGAGGAGTCCTGAAAAATGACGGGAGCATCAAAAGTGATGCCGTCAGTAGAAGTAGCGGTCATCAAAGGCCGGCGCCAGGGTGGGTTGGACTGGGCAGTGATGAAAGCCGCTGTATAGCAGATTAAAACCAATATAAGCAGACAATGCGTTTTCGAGTACATGGTTAATTTTACTAAAGTCGTTAAAGATACACCTCTCGCATTGAGGTTCTCTTTTTTTTTGTGATGGGAAAGACATAATTTTGTTAAATGGCGAAAGACATTTAACATCAAATTGTCCGAAGGGCTCTTGAGAAAGATGGCTGGATCATTACACACGATCCTTATATGATACCTCGTAGTAATCGAAAGCCTTATGAAGTTGATTTGGGAGCAGAAAAATTCTAAGCAGCGGAAAGAGGGTCTGAGAGCATAGTTGATTAAACGCGGAGTGCCTGCATCGGATATGGTTATTGCTTTTCACCCGGTGAATGTGAGGCAGTTTACGGGGTTTGCGGTTTCCTGAAGGCTTTCTATATAAATGGTTATGTGGCGGCGATCCTCCGACAAGCTCAGGAACCGGTTGACATCATGGTGGCCACGTGCGACCTCTCTACCGGAGAGCACTGGCTGTGCATATTTTGTCTGCGCATTTGCCTGGAGTCCTGCTGGAATTTAGCCGGATGGTCATTGCTCCTGGTTTATTTCTACTTTTTGAGCCCAAAATGTCTTTCCCGAAGGGAATCTC
>JABWAJ010000364.1 GCA_013361075.1 Saprospiraceae bacterium
GGCGGCGTTTCTACCGGTCAGCTCTACTTTGAAACAGCGCAGGAAGGCAATAAAGTAACGTTTCGGGCTTCAGCGGGAGAAGGACGCTACTTTGAACAAACCTATTCGCTGGCACCGGATTCTTACAAAATTGATTACGACATTCGCTTTGAAGGCCTGAACAACCTGATTGGCAATGATGTGAAGGAAATCAAACTCGACTGGGTTAATTTTATTGACCCGATAGAAATCAACCGCACCTACGAACGCAACTACTCAACGGTCTATTTCAAGCCAACGGAAGACGGAGCCGACTACTGTTCCTGTACAGCAGATGACAGCCAGGATGCCGGTGGACAGCGTCTGAAATGGGTGGCGCATTCCAACCAGTTTTTTACCAGCGGGTTGTTTGCTGACCAGAGCTTTAATGGTGCTGCGATGGAAACTCAGGTGTTCGACCTGGAAAACGAAGACCTCAAACGCCTTCGTTCTGAAGTCCGGATTCCTTACGGACATGCACCAAGCGAAGTTTTTTCCATGTCCATGTATGCCGGACCGAATGAATTCAAACGCATGCGGGAAATGGGCGATTATTTTGAAGATGTGATTCCGTTCGGCTGGAGTATTTTCGGCTCGATCAACCGCTGGATCATTCGCCCCATATTCAATTTCCTGTCCTCATTTATGGGCAGTGCCGGCATGGTCATTCTGATTCTGACTTTGTTTGTCAAGCTTTTGGTTTACCCCCTCTCGTATCGGATGCTTTATTCGCAGGCGAAAATGGGGGCGCTGAAACCACAATTGGAGGGCTTGAAAGCCAAGTACAAAGACGATACCCAGCAAATTCAGGTAGAAACCATGAAGATGTACCGTGAATTTGGGGTGAATCCTTTGGGCGGGTGTTTGCCCATGCTGCTGCAAATGCCAATCTGGTTTGCCCTGTACCGCTTTTTCCCGGCTTCCATCGAGTTTCGCCAGGCTAGCTTTTTGTGGGCCACCGACTTGTCTTCTTATGATGTGATTGCCCGTCTTCCGTTTGAAATTCCATTGGGCTTTGGCTCCCACATCAGCTTGTTCACCTTGCTCTGGGCGGCTACTACACTGATTTACACCTATTACAACACAAAGCATATGGACTTCTCGGCCAACCCGGCCATGAAGTGGATGCAGTACATCATGCCGATTCTGTTCCTCGGATTTTTCAACAGTTTTGCATCCGGTTTGACTTGCTACCTGCTGTTCAGCAATGTGATTAACATCGGTCAGACGATCATTACGAACAAATACCTGATTGACCAGGATAAGATCAAAGCGTTGCTGGAGAAAAACAAGGCACAACCCAAAAAGAAATCGGCTTTTGCCGAACGCCTTGAAAATGCGATGAAGGAACAACAACGCGTACAGGCAGAGCGGGAGCAGGCGAAAAAGAAAAAGAAATAGAGGCGTTGCTCCGGGCGAATTGGTTCGCCGATTTCGCCGTACATGGGCCATTCCGGTTTGGGATGGCCCATGCTATTTCCGGGGTTAGGGTGTCTGCAAATTTTGCTTTGGTCATCGCTGTACACGCGTTGCTTCTGCTGATTCCCCGGAGGAAGTATAAGCGGTAAATAAATTCGCAGGCACAAGGAAAAGCTTTGTATCTTCCCGTGGTTTCTGATCTGGCACTGCCAGCAAGCAATCACCAAAACCAACAACCGTCATGATGCTACCCAATCGAGCTGCCGGCAGCGACAAAACCCTCTACCTGCTCAACATTGCAGCGCTGGCAGCTGTAGTTTATGTGAATTATCTGGCGAATGCTTTACCACTCAACGGCCGAACCCCCGGCGAACTTTCCGACATGTATCCCAACTTGTTTGTACCTGCCGGGCTAACGTTTTCCATCTGGGGCATTATTTACCTCTGGCTGGTGATATGGGCAGGTATGCAGGCTGTAGCCCTGGTATCCGGAAGGCAGGCACCCGGAGCAGCCAAAGCTGGCTGGTGGTTTCTGGCCACCTGTGTGCTCAATATCAGCTGGCTTCTTGCCTGGCATTGGGAGCAACTACTACTTTCAGTAGGGGTTATGACGGCACTTCTGTATAGTCTGGTGCGGCTCAATCTGGCCATTGGCAATGGCGTTTCGGCAGAAAGTGGCTGGGAAAAATGGACAGCTCATTTAGTTTTTGGCTTGTACCAGGGATGGATTACGGTGGCTTTGATTGCCAACGTCACCACATTGCTTGTAGGATCAGGATGGCGAGGCGGCATGTTGTCTGAGGCCGACTGGGCCATCATCATGCTGGAAGCCGGTGCGGCAATTGCGGTGGGGATCGTCTGGCGATTCAATCATTTATTTCATGGGGTAGCGGTCATTTGGGCCTTATACGGCATCTACCTCAAACGAACGGCAGAAGCAACCAGCGATTCCGTTTTTGTGGCCTGGGCAGCTGTGGCAGGCATGGCACTCGTTGCAGGCTTTGTGGTGTTGAATGTGCGGAAATGGTGGCGCTATTAGAAGGATAAAGTTTAAAGGATAAAGTAGCTGCCGTTGAGCGTTGCTGGTTGTTCGTTCTGTTCTCACATCCTTTTCCGGATATTGATGATTGGTACGAAAGGACCTGAAGAGATTCCGCATCACTTGCCAATTACCGCCGATAACAAATCACCGGTAACCGATACTCAGTATAAGTATAAACCTTCAACCACCCGACTGACATGACAAAAACAAACTTCCTTTTCCTGGCTTTTTTAGTTTCTGGGATGGCATCCGCTGTAGCCCAATCCTTTACGCAAAAAGATTTTCAACAACTCCACGGCCTCAGCGGAGCCTGGAAGCTGACGAGCAGAAGGGGCGACCTGTATGAAGTTTGGTGGCTGAAAAAACCAGACGAGTTGGGCGGAGTCAATTATTTAGTGCGTGGCAGGGATACCCTTTTGCAGGAAACCATTGTTTTGCGTTGGCAAAAAGGCAGAATTACCTACGAACCAACCACAATCAACCAAAATGGTGGTTTGCCCGTCGTTTTTACATTGACCAGTATGGAAAACGGCCTTTTTGTTTTTGAAAACAAAATGCATGATTTTCCACAGCGCATTGTTTACCCGGTGCCTAAAGATACCCTGCTCAACGTTTACATCGAAGGACCTACCCCGGACGGGATGAGAAAAATCCCTTTTCCATATAAGCGAATCAGCCGGTCGGGCCGCACTCCCAGTCCGGAATATACTGCCCGAAAAGCGGCAGCACTCCAGTCACCTTCCGTTTTTCAAAAAGAGATTGAGGGGCAAATCCCCGGTAGACTGGTGTATCAGGATAGCCTCATCACGGCACTCTATCCTTTGGGTGGGGGACAATTGCCTGCCCACCTGCTGGTCATTCCCAACCGAAGGATTCCAACACTGAACGACGCCAAAGCCGAAGATGCCGATCTTTTGGGGCACATGATTTTGACAGCCCGCGACCTTGCCCGCCAGGAGGGGATTGCCGAAACCGGCTACCGCCTTGCCTTCAATACCAACGAAGACGCAGGCCAGTCGGCTTTTCACCTGCACCTGCACCTGTTGGGAGGCGCCCGGACCGGCCCTATGGTTGACCAACGCTGGCGAAACATTCAAAGGCGGCTAAACGATCCGGATTTGCCCAACTCTTTTGAAAAAAGAATCCTCGGAACCTGGTCGGGCAAGGGGAAGGCATTCGGAATGGCTGCCAACATCACCATGAGTTGGGAGCCCGACCTCCAAAATAATTTCCTCCTGCTCAACTACCGGATGGACATGCGTGACACCAGCAACCAACTGCAGGTTTTTGAAGGGAAAGCCTATTACCAGCCTGCTGAAAGTGCCGGGCAATTCAGAGCAACGTGGTTCGACTCGGGGGGAGAAATGCACCCCGTTGAAGCAAGCTATGACGGCCAGATCCTGACCGCTAACTGGGGAACACCGACTACTAAACTGGGCCGCACACTATACCGGTTTGTGGACGATACAACCATAGAAATTGTGGATTACATCCAGGCGAAGGACGGAAACTGGAAGGAATTTAACCGAAATACAGTAGTAAAAAACAGTCCATAAATCAGGAAGGCAGGTGGGCCGCCCGAATTGCTTCTACACCCGGCTCGGGGAAAGGCCAAACTTCTCTTTAAATGCGGTAGAAAAATACTTTTCGTTGCTGAAACCCACTCTGGAAGCAATTTCAATGACTAAGCCTTCCTGATTTTTAAGCATTTCCATGGCTCTTTCCAAACGGTAGTCCCGGATGAAATCTGTGGCATTCTGATCGGTCAGCGCCTTTAATTTGCGGTGCAATTGAGAACGGCTGATGAACATCTTCTGGGCGAACTCCTCCACGCCCAACATGTCGTTTTCCAGATTGTTATCGAGCACTTCTACGAAACGACGCAGAAATTCTTTGTCGGGATTAGACAAATAGTCACTGCCGCCATCACTATCAGACAAGGCAGTGCCTAGGGGCAATTTGCCGTAATGTGCTCTTAACTTTTGGCGCATTTCGACTAAGTTACTCATCCTGACCAACAATTCTTCGGTATTAAAAGGCTTGGTCAGATAATCGTCGGCACCTTTTTGCAACCCTTTTAGTTTAGAATCCATGCTGGCTCTGGCGGTTAGCAAAATAACCGGAATATGAGCGGTTATTTCATTGGCTTTTAAGGCTTCACAAACAGCGTAACCATCTTTGCCGGGCATCATCAGGTCTGAAATCACCAGATCCGGGACCAACTCAATGGCTTTTTGAATCCCTTCTTCTCCGTCCGAGGCTTCCTCTACCTGCCAGTGTGCGCTGATGGATTGTTTGATGAAATCCCGCAATTCTACATTGTCTTCAATGATTAAAGCCACAGATGCACCCGCTTCACCAATAGCACTGGCCTTATCCATCTCTTTTCCGCTTTCTCCGTATCCCGGGATGCCGGGCAGGAAATCGCTCGGGGAATACCTGCTTCTTTCTTCCGATGAAAGCGAAAGGAGCGCTGTTTCTTTTTCGGGAAGTGGGGCATCCGTCGGGGTCAGGGCTGTCATGGGAAGCCAAAACGAAAAAGTAGAACCCCTGCCAACCTCGCTTTCTACTGCAATGCCGCCCCCCATTAGTTCGACCAATTCTTTGCTGAGCGCAAGCCCGATGCCGGTGCCAGCCGTTTTAGCCGGATTATCCGGGTCTTGATCCGCATTGGCACCATCTGCTGAAACCCCATCTAATACCCCGCCTTTGGAAGCAGGCTGATCGGACCCCGGTATTTGTTGGACAGGCGCGCCTTTTTTTAAAGGCAACACTTCTTCCTGAACCTGATAAAAGCGATCAAATACTTTGGCCAGTGCTCCCGCAGGTATGCCGATTCCCGTGTCTTTGACTTTAATGACGGTTGAGAGGCCCACTCCGCCCATTGCCTCCTGGTTGCTTTCTAAGGATACCTCTACCGTACCTCCTTTTGGGGTGAATTTTAAGGCATTGGAAAGCAGATTGTTAAGAATCAGCTCCGTTTTGTCTGGGTCAAAAAGGAAAGGCGGGATGTTTTTACCGAGAGATAAAGTGAGGTGAATGCCCCGTTTTTCAGCTAAGGGCAAAAATGAGTTGAATGTTTTTCCAACAGCTTCTCCGAGGTCGCCATGCCGGAGATCGAGTCCCATGTTTTTGTGTTCAATTTTGGCCAGGTCAAGCAATTGATTGACCATGTTCAGCAGGCGGAGGCTGTTGGTTTCAACACGATTGGCGTTTTCCCGGATTCCAGGGTCTGTCGTCTGAGCCATGATGCGGCGGGCAGGTTCCAGGATCAGGGAAAGGGGGGTGCGAAACTCGTGGGTGATGTTGCTGAAAAAATCGGTTTTTAATTGTTCCATTGCTTTCACCCGTTCGGTTTCCCGTTGTTCGTAGGCCAATTGTGCTTTCATTTTCACCCGATTGACCTGAAACCGCCAGGTTTGCCACACAGCGAAGATGACCAGCAAAGCATACGCAACATAAGCCGGGTTAGATCGCCACCACGGCGGATGGATCACAATGGTCATTTCAACAGGCTCCTCATTCCAGACGCCAACACTATTGCTGCCCTGCACCCGGAAAACATACGTGCCGGGGGCTAAGTGGGTAT
>JABWAJ010000365.1 GCA_013361075.1 Saprospiraceae bacterium
AAAATGCACAAAAAATAAAATGCTGTCGTTACCGCTGAATCATGACTTTTCTTGAGTAAACACCACTCGTCGTTTGAAGCGTAGCCACATAAACGCCATTGGCCAAGCTGTTTACGTCCACCGTTGTGTTTTGCGAAAAAGCATCGTATTGACGCGTCAGCACCAACTGCCCCTGTGCGTTAAAAACATTCAGGGTTGCTTCGCCGGAAACGGCTTGCATCAGCGCCATCGTCAGGCTGCTGCTGGTCGGGTTGGGGTAAAGGAGGAGGCCGTTTTGCTGTACAGGCTCATCGGTACCAACTGTTGCGTCTGGGTCTATCTTTATGATGAAACGCTGGGTCGGAATCCAGCCGCCTTCTGCATTTTCCACCAAAAAGTTAAAGCTGTCAAACTCCGAACCATCCCCATTATGTATGTACACCACATTGTACGCGTTGATGGAAGATTGACGGAAAATGCCACCCATTAAAACAGGTTCTCCTATAAAATAGAGCACTCCATGTGAGGGCGGTGCCAGGATGGTGTATTGCAATTGAGTAGGATCGCTGACACCGTCCTGTACTTCCAGCAGGTTCTGAGACACTGGATTGCCCTGGCCCGGTGGAACGAATAACGTATCGTTAACGACAATGGTGGGTGTATTGGGGGTGATGCCGGCACAGAATTCCATATTCCATTCCTCCAGTGCACCTACAGCACCAAAACCCGATTGGACCACTTTAACCCGTAGTTTCCAGTTGCCGAAGCTTTCCTCTCCATTAAAAGCAGAGAGGGGTTGTACTGGTTTGAAAACGATCCCGTCGTCAGGAGGGCAAATGATGTTTTGTGGTGCCTGATCGTCGAAACCAAGGCGCAAATTAACGGTGTTGCCGCAGTTTTGATCAAACAGGTTTACTACGGTGCCGGCAGGGCTGATCAACGACACCCGAAGGCTTTTCACCGGTTGGTAGTTTGCCTTGATCAACGGGAGGTTGATGTCACTGACGATTCCCTGTATTGGAATGAACAAATTGGATTCAATGGTTGGCAGTGGCCCGGAGCCGGGGATATTGATGGGCAATCCCGTGGCTGTGAATGGCGAACAAATGGCATTTTCTGTATGGAAAGCAAACGTCTCTTTGAAAGGCCCTGTACCACATTCATTAATGGGGCGGATGCGCCAGAAATAGAGCTGGTTTTCCTCAAACAAAATAGGCGATGTATAGGTCGTTCCGGTGTAATTCAACTTGCGGTCAATGATGGAACTGGTCTCGAAGGAAGCACTGGTGGCCAGTTCGAAATCGTAGGCAAAAGCATTCGGAATGGCAGTCCATGAAAATTCCGTGGAAAGCACAATGTTTGATGCTCCATCCACAGGGGCCAGCATTTGCAGGTCGCTGAAGTCGTTGGAAGTTGTGGTCAGGTAAATGGACCGGTAAATGGTATCAGCGCCTTCTGCAATGCCCCGGATGACTATTTCCAGGTCTCCCGTAATGTTCACATTGTTCAGGTCTATGCTCAGGACACTTCCTTCAGAGGGCAGCATGGGATTGATGCTGAAATTAGCCACGGCGCCAACCGGCAACCCTTCAATCACTTCCAATTGTACAGGAGTACTGAAATCAAGCTGCGCCTGAGCGGAGAGGGAAATTTCCACGATTTCCGGGAGGCAGGCGCGCTGGGCAGATGGAGTGGGGGTGAATGTAAAGCCTGGTTCTGTTGCCGGTTGTATCCGGAAATTGGCATTTGAAATATCAAAAAAGATATTGTCCGCTGCTTCTACCCGTACCCGGGCAACGCTGGTATTGAGGTTGGGCACGCTGATGGCTTCCGAGCCATCATTGGGCGTATTGGCCAGTAACGTAATCGGGTAAGTATTCCCGCCGTCGGTTGACAATTTAATGTTTACATACCGGCATTTTACAAGGTTATTCGTGGTATTGGCAACATCCCAGGTCACTTCGCGCGTTTCGCCCGAAGTCCAGATTACAAAATTGTCATTGGGGTAAGACACCAAAAACGGTCCTGCCGAGGAAGTCGCTTCGAAGCTCACCGGTTTCCAGACGCTGGCACCTGCGCCAGGGTGGTTGTCGCGCACGGTGCAACGGAAAGTCAGGTTGCGGGTATAAGTTGGTAATACTTCCGCTTCGGACATCTGGTTGTTGATGATGGCAGACATCCGCGGGAAAACCCGTCTGGGTGAAGCAGAAGGCGGGAAGCTGCGGAATGTAGGCGCAGTACCCATCGGTTCGCCGATTGGGGTTGTAGGTCCCAGGTTAAATTGCTCCCAGCAGTAGGTCAGGCCCGTATCTTCTTCGTCTGTGGCAGAGGCCACGAGTTCAAAAGGCGTACTGATCGGAATGTAAAAACCATTTGTATAATTGTGGCTTACCACAGGTTCTGTATTGTCGGTGGGGACAACGGTCGCACAAGTGCCTCCGTTGCCGTCGCGGCTGTAATTGATGAATTCTTCTAAAGAACCTACACTGTAATACAAGTCGCTGTTGAACGCAATATTTTGATTGCCACAGGAGCCTGCATAAGACATGATCGTGGTGCCGCTGCCAGGTTCGTAAGCAGAACCACTGGCTAATTGACCTTCTGACCCTGGGCAATTGGCCCAACTGTGAGCAACATCAAACTGGTGTGCCACTTCGTGCACCATAACACGGCGTATGATGGCACCAATGTTTGAACTGGAGTGGCAGGTTACACCCCGGGCTTTGCCGGAAGTGCAAATTTGTCCGTTGACGACGCCCCCTACATCCGTGCAATCACCGGTGAATACGTGACCAATATCAAAGGCATTGAACGGAATATTGCCTGCCTGCACGATGGCATCAGTGTTTTGCCCCAGCAGCGCGCCCCCTACATTGGCATTTTCATAAGGGTCGGTGGCCGCATTCAGAAAAATGATGTCGTCGTTGTTTTCGATCAAAATCATGCGCACAGCTACTTCGTTTTCGAAGACCGCATTGGCAATGCTCAACGCCACATTCATCGAGGCCAGTACCAGTTCTTTAGTTCCTCCATGAATTTGGGCGTATTCGCCGGTGCAGGCCAGGGCCATGCGGTAAGTGCGCAGGGAAAGCGGGCCAAGCGGTCCGCGGGCTTCTACAGCACTGCTTTCTTCATGGTCAATATCCAGTCCTTCAAGGGGCGAATGCTGGTGAGTATCACTATTGTATCCGCAGCTTAAAGTCGTTGCGTCTTCCGGGAGAACAACTACGTCCTTTTCATAATAAGCGGTGTAATATCGCGTACCTTCCAAAGAATAAGGTTCGATAAACAAATCGCCATCAGGGGTTTTGAATACCCCCGTGAATCCAAGTGGTGAATAGCTGATGCGGCCACTGTGGGTCGGGGTTTCCAGCCCCATAACGAGGTAAGATTTGATGGAAGGATAACGCGCAGCCAATCCCGGGGCCATCAAAGGCGATTCAACCAATTGGTAATGCAGGTTGCCGCCGTCGGGCAATGGGATAGACAATACCAGCGCCTTGTTCAGTGCCTCAGCACTGTTTTCCATGGGTGCACGCCGCAGTGCCTGGCGCAGCGCCGCTTCATCAAGCGATAAAAACCGCTGGGCTGTCGGGCCGGTGCGAGCGGGGAGCTGCTGTACCGTAGTAGCTACTGTTGCGGGGGCATCAGCCCAGAAATTGGGATAAGATTGTGCCTGACCAATTGCTCCAAGGCTGGTTACAAAAAGAAGCGTAAGAATAATTTTCATGATGAAAAGGCTGAATTATAATGATAAGGAAAGAACAAAGTCAGAAAAACGACACAAATTTACGCCTAAACCACTACTTTTAAGGTAGAATAATTTTGTTTTGTCGGCATTTTGCTCATACAACTACCAGAAATGCACAAATAAAAACGAAGCCATGAAATACTTTTTTCCTTTGCTGGTGGTATTTTACTGGTATGTGGCCTGCACACCTAAAAAAACAAACCACCACCTGCCCTCTGTTCCTGCCCGGTTTTTCATTGAAGTTCAGGTCACACCCGGCGACGGCATTCCGATGGAACAGGCTTTGGATGACCTGGCCAAATTAGCAGCTGACCGGCTGGAAATGGCAGGTGTCAATTACCAGAGTATTGAAACCGATGCAGCAGCAAATACCATCCGGTTTCGCTTGATTGGCAGCCCGGGAGCACAAAGGGGTAGTACACCGGATGACGAGGCAGTTTTTTTTCAAAATGTAATTATTCCAAAAGCAGAACTGGAGTTTTGGGACATTTACCAGGTTAGCGATTCGGGGCTGGCGACACCGTTTGCCCGGTTTTATGAAGAAGGATTTTTGTTTAAATACCTGGAATACAATGCGCAAGGCCAACTTGGATCTGCTGTTTTTGGCATCGCTGATGCAGCTCATGTGCCAGTCATTGACAGCTTTCTGGCCTTGCCGGAAAAAAAAGCCCTGTTTCCGTCTGATCTGTTGTTTGGATGGGCCAGGGCAAGAATGGGAACGGGGCAGCTGGAGTTGTACGCCCTGAAAACAGGCAACAAGCCGGCACCACTAACAAGCCGGGATTTGGCAGATGCCTATGTCCATCCCGGTGGGCGCCCTAATGATGCACAGGTCGGCCTGGATTTCAAGGCCGATGCTGCGGTAGTCTGGGAAAAAATGACCCGGAAAGCTGCCGAAGACCACAACAGGGGCATTGCGATTGTCCTGAACGGTAAAATACTCTCGGTTCCTTTAGTTATGCAGCCAATCACAGTAGGCAAAAGTTCATTAAGTGCCGGATTTACCTTTGCAGAGGCACAGGATTTAGCGCTCCAGTTAAAAATGACCATGGCCGGGCACCGGATGACCTTGATAAAAACAGAGGCTTTGTGAAAGCTTGCTGCTGGTTGAGTTAAAAAGGCATTATTTTTTTGTAAAACCAATTACTCCGGAAGCATCTATTGATTGATTTTAAAAGCATTAATACCCGGATGATATGGAGTTCTGCATTTTACTGCCGTTAAATTGAAAAATGGGCGTGACCTTTTTGTATCTTTCCGGTCATAAGGCGGACTTTTTAAAAAGTCCATTTTGTTAACCTATTTAAATCATATCTAACTATGGCACTTCAGGATAAGTACAGAGCAGTGTTGAACCTCGGTCAGGAACTGGGCATCAAAGACGGCTTTGTTGAAGAAAAAGACGGCAAACTCCACATCGGAGGCACAGCCAATACACAATATGAAAAGAACCAGTTGTGGGCGAAAATTAAATCTATTGGTGGTAGCGACAACCCGCATGATATCAGTGCCGACATCAAAGTAGCTACGACAGATTTTTACCACAAACACGTTGTTGCAGCAGGCGAATCGCTTTCGAAAATCGCAAAGCACTACTATGAGGATCCGATGAAGTACAAAGAAATCTTTGCGGCCAATACGGATGTGCTGAAAGATCCGGATCTGATTCACCCGGGCCAGGAATTGGTCATCCCGTTCGTATAAGCGTAAGCATCGAACAAAAAAAACAACGGGGTTGTGCCATAAGGGGTAAATTTTGCCGCTTTGCACAACCCCTGTTTTGTTTTGTGTTTGCCCATTTAGCCTCGTGTCTGCTCTTTAGGTTCAAGTGAAAAGACAGGCACCATTTTAATTTATGAATCCAGTACGTCCTGATACACTTTGTGGGTATGGATGACCGGAAAGTGATCAATGTGCAGGGCGTAGTACTCCAAAAGGCGGTGTACCAGCAGACGCCTTTGTTCGCGCGACATCAGGATCAGATGGCAATTGGCCAGATCGGAATGGAGCAGTGCGTGCAGCAATTCACCTGATTTTTCATCCAGATAATAAAGATGGGCGGTTGGCGCATTTGCCACAAAAAGACCTTCCTTCAGGTCAAAAAAAGGCGTTTCAGCATCAAAATGACCACCGGGCAGGAATCCCAGGAACGTGCTCAGCCCCAGTAAAAAATACAGGTGGATGTTATTCACCGGTTTGTCTGTCGTATCCAGATAACAAAAACTGTCGAATAAAAAGTTGAACAGAAGCTTGTTCTCTTCGGGCTCCCGAATGGTTTTTTGGGCAACTTCCACCATAAAAAGCCCAATGGCACTGCGCCTCAGCTCAAAAGGCAGG
>JABWAJ010000366.1 GCA_013361075.1 Saprospiraceae bacterium
AAAAATCACCGGTCGGAAGGTAAAGAGGGGCGAGGTCCCCGCTTGGATTCATCAACGGGTAAGTGGTAAATCCCTGAAGGGTGTCGAAGTAAGCATCGGCATAAGCTGGTTGCAGCAACGCCTGGTATTCAGGAGTGCCATCCAATGCGCCAATCCAGACGCGCAACCGGAACGTCTGGTCGCTGGTGTTGGCACTGGTATGCGGGAAATGGATGCGCACCGCGCGCAGGGTATCTGCTACGCTGGCAGTAAAGCGCACTGCGATTTGCCCGCCTTCCGCGGTGACTAAGCCTGCTTCTGCGCTTCCGTCGTCGTAAGCAAAATATTCATCAAATACCGTTGTGCGGGCTACCCGGTCGTTGACCTGCACGGCACTAAAGCCCGTCTGGTTGATTTGTGTCGTGTTGGACAAGGTATATTCCGTATTGAATTCCAACCGGTCCGGAACGCCGAATGCATTGTTTTGCATGGCTGTCAGGTAACCGGCCAGGATATTGGGGAAACCGCTTGCATCGCCCGACAGGGAGTAGGTGCGGTTGATGTTTACTCCGTTTGGAATATTGGCATCCAGGCCATTAAATAAAGTAATAGGTCCGCCAAAAGGCTGGATTCCGGTAGCCTCTTCCTCCAGCGTCACTGAAGAAGGGCTGGCATTCAAGGATTGAGTAGCATGGTTGTAAATGCCAACATCGAGCGTGGAACTGAGCAATTCCGCTTCGTGGTCTTTGAAGTGGCGCCAGGGCATGCTGGTGTAACGGCTAAGGATGGGCTCGGGCAACCGGGTAAATGCGACATCATTGATGAATGTATCCGTCTGGATATTGTCTAACCGAATATAATCGATGTTCCAGTTGTCCAGTACCCCCTGTCGGTCGGCATAGTTTTTGAAACGAAATTGAAACGCTTTGTGCCGAAAATCAACGGGTACGGGTGCTGCGTAAAATTTGAACAATTCCTGGGCCGTATTCGGCTGGCTGGAAGGCGCTCCGGGGAAATTGGAGATGGGATGCCACACTCCGTTTTGAGCACGGAACTCCAGCACGAGAGAATCCTGAATTTCAGGGCGGTCGCCTAATCCGCGCCGTTGCAACCAGTAAGTCAGCACCACATTGCCGCCTACACCGTTCAGGTTGATGTAAGCAGACGTCAGCCGGTCTGCTTCTCCTTCGCCGTCGCCATAAGGTTTACCGCGCATGTTCACACCGTCAAACGTTGCTACTCCGATGGAAGGAGGTTGTTCGCCAATGGTTTGGTTGACAAAAACGTCCGAATCCAGCCAAAGGCGGCTATTGGTCACCGGCCCTTCGTAGGAGAAATCGTCCATAAAGGGCAGCGTGATGGTATCGTGGCGGACGCGGATGGCAAAATGGAAGATGTCGCAAATGCCGAAGGTATCACACAATGCGAGGCAGACGGAATCGACACCTGAAAATCGGCTTGCTTCGTAAACAAAACTGCTGGTTGGTGCCGGGTATTCCGTGAAATAAACGCGCTGATCGCGACCCTGATAACTTTCTTCCAGGCAATTGATAAAAAAGTTGCAGGCTAAAGGTCCGGGCAACAGGGTTTCATTAGCGGAAAGCGTAGTGGATGCCTCTGCATTCAGGACGGTTTGAGGCGGAAAATAATCCCGCGGCGCTCTGCGTACGATGAAGTAGAGGTAAGTAGAATCGGAACAATCCGTTCCGGCTGCATTGCAGTATTTGATCAACACACTGTCCTTGCCGGCAATGGTACCAGGATTTCCGGTGTAGGTTACGGTATCATTTTGGAGCACAACGCTGCCAAAATTGAGGGAAGTACAGTTAGCGCACTGGAAAGCACCGCCGCCTTCAACATCTGCTGTATCCAATTCTACAATCAGCTGTACCGGGTCGCCGGCGAGCAGGTAGTTGACGCCCCGGCGTTCGAGGTTGCAATTTTGCTGGCCTTTGGCTTCACCAAGTTCTGATTGTTCTCTGAACTGGAGTCGCCAGGCATCTGGGGTATCTTTTTCCTGTTCATTGTAGTAATGGCGAAGGGCGCTGTTTTCTGTGATGGGCACTTCTATCTGCGCCTGTGCTGCCGACCCGACCGCAAACAGGATCAACAAAGTGTGCAATAGTCTCATTCTGATCATTCCAATTGAGAGATAGATAGTTAGATGTTAGCTTCAGCACAATAGACCTGCTTTGCCGGAATTTTGGCAATTCCCTGCCCGAAATTTTATGTCAGGCAAAGGACACGCTGGCATTTTTGCGGCTGCAAAGTAAGGCAGCATCTGGCTAAACAACAAACTCTGAGAACGAGGGATTGCACTTTTTGTTGCTTTTTTATCAGATGAGGGTCGGGCTTATTTGCATTTCATCAGCCTTGATTTCAATTCCACGATTTCCTGGTCTTTGTTTTCCAGTTGGCTTTCCAGGTCGCCGTTTTTTAGCTCCAGCTCGGTGATGCGTTCATTGAGTTGGGTAATGCGCTCTTCTAATTTGGCGATGCCTTTTGGGTTGGCAGCAGTTTCCCGCGACGCAGAAGGGCTGTCGCTTTTGCCCAAACCAATAAGGTTTTTAAAATTTGCCAGGCCATCCTGACCATTGTAGTAAGAGGCACCGATGTAAGCAATCGGAACCAAAAAAAGCATTACGATGAGAAAACGGGTGAAACCTGTAAGTCTTAATCTCCTTGCCATAATTATTTGGTATTGTAGTTTTTTAATGTGTTAGCCATACCCGCCTGATTGGACGGGTTTAATTTAGTGCAAAGTTACGGAGTTCGTGTTAAGGAGGGAAAGAATACGGACGGGGGTGGGCAATCCATCTGCCGAAAGGCTTTCAGTTACGACATTTGAATAAGGAAAAAGACAACGCCGGGCAAAGCCTCGTTACAATCACTATCTTTGCCAAATCGAAGCCCTGTAGCGAACTTTTCAGCTGTTTAAGCTTTTATATGCTTTGAATAATGGATGCCTATCCAATGCACATGACAGAAAGTACTTTTCAGTTAAGACTCAGGCGAAAATTGGCCGTCCAGGCTGAAGCCGTCATTCCCACGCCCTGGGGCAAATTCAACATGATAGCTTTTGCAGAAAGCGCTGATGACTGGATGCCGCACCTGGCGCTTGTTCACGAAAAAACGGATCGCTCTGAGCCGGTGCTGACGCGCCTGCATTCAGAATGCATCACGGGTGATCTATTTGGCTCTACCCGCTGCGATTGCGGCGAACAGTTGGTGCGCTCGCTCGACATGATCTCCCGCCAGGGGGGCATTATTCTTTACCTTCGGCAGGAAGGGCGGGGCATCGGGATCATCAATAAACTGAAAGCGTATAACCTGCAGGACAAAGGCTTAAATACCGTTTCTGCCAATGTGCACCTCGGCCTGGAAATTGACGCCCGACACTACGATATTGCCCTGGAAATGCTTGAAGCCCTGGATGTTACGCGCATCCGGCTGCTGACCAATAACCCGGATAAGATTGAAGCCTTCGAGCATTCTTCTATCCTGGTAACTGACCGCGTACCGCTCATCATAGAACCGCAGGAAAACAATGCGGAGTATTTGCGGACCAAGCAGCGCGAAATGGGGCACCTTTTTAATTTGTAACGGATATGCACCTTAGCGAAATTCTCAACCATTTAGGCGAAGACCGCGAACTTTATTTCAATGCAGTGTCGCCTCCGGTGATTCAGAGCAGCAACTTCGCTTTTCCCACATTGGACAGCTTCCGGCAGGCTTTTGTCAATGAATTGGAAAATACTGTTTATACACGCGGCAACAACCCAACTGTGGCTATTTTGCGCAAAAAATTAGCAGCATTGGAACGTTCGGAAGACTGCCTCGTTTTTTCCAGCGGTAGTGCTGCGGTAACTACTGCGGTGCTGTCACAGGTGAGTGCTGGGGATCATATCGTTTGTGTGGAAGCGCCCTACTCCTGGACCAAAACCCTGCTTACCAAATTTTTGCCCCGTTTTGGCGTCAGCCATACTTTTGTGGATGGCCGCGATATTGCCAATATCCGGCAGGCGATTCAGCCCAATACCAAACTGCTGTATTTGGAAAGCCCGAATTCATTAACCTATGAACTTCAGGACCTCACTGCTTGTGCGGCACTTGCAAAGAGCTGCGGCATAGTTACCTGCATTGACAACAGCTATTGCTCGCCTATTTTTCAGCGGCCCATTGAGTTGGGCATAGATATGGTGGTGCATTCGGGAACCAAATACTTCAATGGCCACAGTGACGTAGTTGTTGGGGTGCTGTGCAGCAGTAAAAGCATCATTCAAAAAGTATTTGACCTGGAATACATGACACTTGGGGGTATTTTGGCACCACACGATGCGGCTTTGGTCATTCGCGGCCTTCGCACCCTCGATCTTCGCGTACGCCGTAGCGCCGAAAGCGCAATGAAGGTAGCTCAGTACCTGGAACAACATCCTAAAGTATTGCGCGTGTTGTACCCCGGGCTTCCTTCTTTTCCGCAGTACGAGCTGGCCCGGCAGCAGATGGACAGCGCAGGCGGCTTGTTGTCGGTTTACCTGAATATGGAAACCATCGAAGAAGTGGAAGCCTGGTTTCATCGCCTTAAACGTTTCCTGCTGGCTGTATCCTGGGGTGGGCACGAATCGCTGGTATTGCCTACGGCAGGGTTTTACAAAATTCCGGGCCGCCCGGATTCGCCGCAACCGTGGAATTTGGTGCGGTTTTATATTGGTTTGGAAGACGCCGATTGGCTGATTGAAGATTTGGAGCAGGCATTAGCCGGCTAAAGCTGGCGACCACGGGGTGCCACCAGATTCAGCAATAACAACAGCGTCGTGAACACGGCAATGCGCGCAATAAGGTCACCCCAACCCACATAAACAGTGACAGCGTCGTTAAGGCGAATGGTGTCTTTGATGACAGCCTCTTCCCCATAGCGGGTAGGTTGCAGGATATCGCCACGCTGATTGATGAATGCCGAAATTCCCGTATTGGCCGAGCGGGCAATGCTGCGGCGCGTTTCAATAGCACGGAGAGAAGCAAATTGCAGGTGTTGGCGGTGGCCTGGCGTATCATCCCACCAACCGTCGTTGGTCATGATGAAAATGGCCTGGGCGCCCTTGTGGACATAACCGGTGTAGTATTCTCCAAAAACCGATTCGTAGCAAATGGCTGGCCCTATGCGCCCCGAATTGCTGGAAAAAACGTCGCGCTCGCGTTGGGTGCCCAACCCTGCGGTAGTGCCGCCGAGGTGATCCACGGCAGCTTCCATAAAAAACAGTATTTTTTTCAGCGGGAATTTTTCGGGGCCGGGTACCAATTTCGATTTTTTGTACACAGGTACTTCGGACGTTTCGCTCGACAATTGCGCGGCTGCATTCAGGGTTTCAAAATAAACCGTTGCACCACCCCGATTGCGCACCCGCACGGCGTCGGAATGTGGTTCGCCCGGTTTAAAATCGTGGTAAGCTTCCAGCCCGGTGATGATTTTCAGGTTCGGAAACTGCTGCATGAACTGCCGCATGCGTTCAATCGGGCCATATTCATTGATCCGGGAAGTTTCTACAAACCCAAAACTGGTTTCCGGATAAACCACATAGTCGGTCAACGAATCGGTCTGTCGGGCAGTAAGCTCCAGAAAATGCTCAATTTGTATGTTTTCCGGGATGTTGAATTTTTCGTAGTGCGGCTCGTAATTGGGTTGTACTACCACCACATTGGCTGGTTTTCCCTGGTCTTGGTAGGTGGAATAACGCCACAGCGACCACAGCGACGGCAAAACTACCAAAGCGGCAACAACTGTCCACTGCCGGCGGTTGGTGGCCTCTCCGTTTTGATAGCGTTGCCATTGCCGGAACAGCAGCACGTTCATGACCAGAATCAGCAGCCCGCCTCCAAAAACACCCGTATATTCGTACCACTGCACCCAGGCCGGGAATTGTGCGAAACCGTTGCCTAAAGTCAGCCAGGGCCACGTAAGGTCCCAGTTGAGGTGCAGGTATTCAAAAGCCAGCCAGTAGGCGATCAG
>JABWAJ010000367.1 GCA_013361075.1 Saprospiraceae bacterium
ACTGATGGTGTAGCGGTCGATAAGCACCACAATTTTTTTGTCCCAAAAAGTACCTGCCGGATCCAGGTACCAGCTATGCCAATCAGTAAAATCGTTCAGGCCCGGGCCATTTTTAGTTTTGGAAGAAAAAATCAGCCGTTTTTCGTTCGTCAGTCGCCCCATATTTGCAAAAGCGTAAGTAAAGTCGCCCCCCTGGTTGTGGCGCAAATCTACAATCAGGCCTTTTTTGTTTTCGTATTTTTTCAGGATATCCTTTAAAACAGACCAGTTGTCGGCCACGTAATCAAACCACACATACGCCACATCATTGCCGATAAGGCCTTCTACATAGGCCTCTTCATCGCCACCCTCAAAATCCTGGGCCAAATAAAACTGCTTCACCACATTTAAGTTGAAGAGGCTGTCGTCCGTGCGCTCCCGAAACCAGGTATTGGAGCGGAATACCGGCCGTCCTGGTGCTGCCAAATTGACGTGCCCGTCGTCGAGCGTTGCCAGCATTTGAGTGAGTACATCATAGAGGACTTCTTCGGTAGTGTTCTCGTTGATCTGGGGACGAAATTGCGCATACGTTTGATCCCAGTTAATCCCGCGTTCTTCAAATGGGCCGTAGTTAGCATTAAAAGAAGTCCAGAGGTGTTCAAAAACAGCAACGGGGTTGTCAGCAGGCTCTGGTTCGAAGAATGTTTTTTCACAGGAAGAAAAGGTGAATAACATCATCAGGAAAATCAATACAGACATGAGAAATGTTTTCATAAAAATGAAGTGTGAATCAGGTGATGGTGATAAATTTAAAATAAACAGACTCTATTTGGCCGATTTCAGGCCAATCTGGATGCAGAGTTGATGTTGATAGGAAGTCAGGGGCAAAGGGTCAGTATGCCTGATGAATTGCAGGCGATAAGCCAGGCCAACGTCTATCCGTTTGCCCGGATCATAGAGGTAGCGGGCTGAAAAAGTGAGCTTTTGCAATTGATCCGGAAATTGCAGTTCCCCGTCGCCGATGAATTGAACCAGCGTTTTCAGGCTGTTGTGGTTACTGGTGTTTTCGATGAATTCGTCATCATTTACCAAATATGGCGAACGAGCTGTCCAGGACAGTAATGGTGCCACGAGGGCAATGTCGAACACCCCTCTGCGGCCTGCTGGTAAAGTTAAACCAACCTGCGGCGCGATGCTGGATGTAATAAAGTAGCCGAAAGAAGAAAATGGCCCTGCGTTGTAATTAAACGCCTGGATATTGTTTTCCAGCACGCCTCCGGCTCTTATGACTCCATTGCCCCTCTGCCAGGATTTGCCCATCCCATAGTTCAATTCAAGGAAGGTAAAATTGGGTGGATAAGTCGAAAATTGCTCCGGGTCAGGATGCCATGAGTAATCATACGGATCGCTGGATGCAGCAGCTATCGTGCTGAATTGCAATTCCAAAAATTGACTCAGGCGCTTGGACCGCTCCCAGGTTAATCCGAAATTGGTGAAGGAACTCCCGGAATGGATAAAGGGCGAAAAAATTTGATCCTGCCGGGCGATTGTGCTGAGGCCAATGTTTAGCGAAAAACGCTCCCGGGAAGACTGGCTGTGGCCCTCAATTGCCAGCAACACCCCGGCTACTGTCAGTAAAAGAAAAAAAGGTGATTTCATGATTACAGATGTGGGTGAAAAAAAGTTGATGCGGCAAAGGTATGCCCGATGGGGCCCGAAGCCTTCAAACTCAGGCTCCCGGTTCAGCGAAGTATGGAAAAAGAAAGGTGAACTATAAGAATCGGAGGGTCAAATTAGCGGATTTCAACGGCTGACCAACCACTCTTTAAAAGCAGCTGCTTTTTTTTGGCTGATAATGACCGGCTCTGGAAACAAGGGCTTCATGGTAAGCTCCAATTTGCCATTTTCGATGCTTTTAAAAGCTGCACATGCTTTGAAATGGGCTACCAGTTGCCGGTTGAGCCGAAAAAAATTGGTTGCAGGCAGCATTGTTTCCAGTTCGTCTAATGTATGCGGGATCATAAATTGTTGCTCATCGAAAGTTTTCAGATAGTAAGTTTCATCACGGACATAGCAATAGGCGATATTGTCTATCAGAACCGGGATGTTTTTTGCACCTTTTACGGCAATCAATGATTGTATGGGCGTGGCAGCAAGTGCTGTTTCCTGCTCCGGGATTACTGGTTGGTGCAAGGTTTTCACTACTGCTGATTGCTGCTCTGCCAAACGAAAACGCAGGTAAAAATAATACCCCAGATAGTACCCGTTAATCATAAAGAGGAACAACAGAGTAACCCGGTATTCGATCAGCAACCAGGAGGTTTCGAAAATATTAAAGTTTAAGATGTATTTGAAATAAAGAAGCATCATAAAAAATATGAACAAACCGGGCAAGGCAACACCCAGCAGCAATTGCAAAAACGTCCGCATGAGTGCGTGTTCCAGCCAATCATAGTGCCGGTCTAACCACATGGTGATTTGTCGGATTATCTCCCAAATCAGTAAAGTCATACCTGTACCGACCAGGGTGTCAGTAAAGTAACCAGGCTCCAGAAGCGTTTCAAAAAGACTTTCCTTGTATCCCAGAGACTTGATAAAATGCGCCCACAAAACAGCGCCACAGACGCGGATCCAGTGATCTTTGTACGGATAAACGGGTACTCTCATTGCCCAGAATTAAGGAAAAGCAACCGGTTATGACAACCCGTAAACATTGCCTTCCGCATCAATATCCATACCTTCAGAAGCGGGAACGGGTGGTAAACCGGGCATACGCATGATTTCGCCAATAATGGGGATGACAAACCCGGCACCGGCGGCAAATTCAAATTCCCTTACGGTAATGTTGAAACCCCGGGGCCTTCCCGTTTTGTTTTCGTTGTCTGAAAAAGATTTTTGCGTTTTGGCCATACAAACCGGCAATTTATCAAACCCGAGTGACTGAATTGCTTTCAGCTGTGTTTTGGCTTTGGCACTGTAATCAACCCCGTCGGCACCATAAATTTCCCGGGCAATCATCAGGATCTTTTCTTCAATTGGCAAATTCCAGTCGTACAGCTTATGGTATTGGTTTACTCCGCTGGCGATCACGTCTGTCACCGTTTGGGCAAGTTCTGCCGTGCCGTTTCCACCATTGGCAAAGCCATCTGATACGACCGCTTTGACCCCCATTGCCGCGCAACGTTCCTGAATGTAGCGGATTTCTTCCTGAGAATCAGTTGGAAACAGGTTGATGGCGACCACCGGTGTGATGCCAAATTTTTTACAGTTTTCAATGTGCTTTTCCAGATTCTCAAACCCTTTGCTTACAAGCATAAGGTCGGGCGTATTGTATGCCTCTTTTTTGGCACCGCCGTGGTGGCGTAATGCACGGACAGTAGCAACCAGTACGATGGCTTTGGGGTTCAAGTCTCCATAAGGGCATTTGATGTCTAAAAACTTTTCTGCACCGAGGTCGGCACCAAATCCGGCTTCCGTCACTACATAATCCGCTAAGGAAAGCCCCGTTTTGGTGGCAATGATGGAATTGGTGCCCTGGGCAATATTGGCAAAGGGGCCGCCGTGCAAAATGGCAGGGTTGCCTTCGAGGGTTTGAACGAGATTGGGCAGGATGGCGTCTTTCAAGAGCAAGGCCATTGCTCCCTGTGCTTTCAGATCCCGCGCAAAGATTGGTTTTTTGTCAAAGGTAAAACCGACAAAAATATTCCCCAACCGGTTTTTTAAATCGGCAAAATCTTTCGACAGGCAAAGAATGGCCATAACTTCCGAGGCCGGAGTGATGTTAAATCCGTCCTCTCGTGGTATGCCGTTTGCACTGCCACCGATGCCAATGATGATGTGTCGCAAGGCACGGTCATTCATATCCATGACCCGTTTCCATACCACTGTGCGCGGGTCAATATTGAGGTTGTTGGTCTTGTTTTGGATGTTATTGTCAATGAGGGCTGCCAGCAGGTTATTGGCCTTTTCAATGGCTGCAAAATCACCTGTAAAATGCAGGTTGATGTCCACCATTGGAATCACCTGGGAGTAACCTCCGCCCGCAGCTCCGCCCTTCATACCGAATACCGGACCCAAAGAAGGTTCGCGCAAGACGACAATCGTGCGTTTTCCAATTTTGTTCAGGCCGTCTGCCAGGCCGATGGATACGGTCGTTTTTCCTTCTCCCGCCGGAGTTGGATTGATTGCAGAAACCAAAATCAGGTTACTTTTTGCAATTTTTTGCTCATCAATGAGCTTATGCGGAAGTTTGGCTTTGTATTTTCCATAAAGTTCAAGCTCTTCCTGAGGGATGGACAATTTGGCCGCAATGTCTTGTATCGGGCGAATTGCGGCTCGTTGTGCAATTTCGAGATCAGTGAGTTGCATAATTTGGCTGGTTAGAACTATTCGCTTAATTTCCGCCAAAGTAGGGCGTTTTTTGCTTAATTTTTTGGCAAAATATGTAAAAATAAAACTATCGAAAGCAACTCAAAGAGAAAAAGGGATCGCGTAACCGGCGAATTGCACAAAAAGCCCTTTGCTTTTACCTTTCCCAAAACCCCTCCCCCTTTTCCGGTAGAAGAAAAACCTCTTTTAGGTGTATTGTCCCCCGCAGGGGAAATGCGCAATTTTGCACTATGGAAAATTACACAAAAAATCATTGCTTTCAGGCTGCTTTACGGCGTTGCACCAGTGCTTTTACGTAAAGTTGCGGGTAGGCAGAAGTATTGCGAATGGTATGTGTGGCAAGCTGTGGGATTTCAAAATAATCACCCGCCTGAAGATGAATGATCTTGCCATCAATATTGCATTCGCAGGCGCCTTCCAGAATCAGGAAACTCTCTGAAAAATCATCCGGATTATGCCCATCTTCAACTAATTCATCTTCGAGCCAAACAATAGAAAGTTGAAAATCAGGGCTTTCCTGAAGGTAGTGATACTGAGCAGTACCCTCGCTGAAATCGGGAACCAGGCCTTCGATGGCTTTATTCCAGGCTGCAACATCGCTATGACGATGGATAAAAGGAGGAGATTTGATGTCAATGCTTTGTTCCGCTTCCAGCTCTCCGATCAATTTGAAAAGGGCAGTTTTCAATTGCGGTCTGGGCTGCGCAACAGTACTGAAACGGGTTAAGGTTTCAAGTGTTTGGCGGATCTCCAGGTCAATAGCCGGATGCTGCCGGGATAATTGCTCTACCCCGGAAGCTGTTTCAGCATCGAGCAAACCGAGGCAGTATTCTTCAATAATACCGGAATCGAGGTAAGCGCGTATATCCATGTTAGTTTACTTCTAAGACTGTCCTTAAATGCAATAATGTGGTCCTGCAACGGCTTTTTACCGTCCCCAATGGCAATTGAAGCGCATCTGAAACTTCTTGCTGTGTCAGCCCCTGAAAGTAAATGAGATCGATGATTTCCCGTTGCTCTGGTTTTAATTTTGACAACAGGGATTCCATTCCAATGAAATCTACTTTCGCTATTTCAGAGTTTGGTGCTTCTACAGATACGGCAGCATCTGTACTTTGGATCATTTTCTGATTGCTTTTGTATGCAGATCGGATAAAATCCAGTGCCATCCTTCTGGCAATTGTGGCCAGAAACGTAAACAATCTGCCTTTTTCGGGGTCGAAATATTTGATGTTTCTCCAGATTTTGACAAAAGCATCCTGCAATAAATTTTCAGCATCCGCTTCGTGCTCTACAATACTCAGTATCAATCCGTACAATGCACCGGAATAGCGATCGTACAAGCGGGAAAATGCAGCAGTATCTCCGGCAAGGAGTTGTGCAACAGCTTCCTGTTCATTCCAAATTGTAACTGAGGAATTGTCCAAGGTACTCATTTTGAAGGGGTAAATATAGGGACTTGACTACATGAAAAAAAATTTAGGGGGAGATAATCCAAAGCTTCAAAGCCCCCGTACATGATCTCGAAACTGCCAATACATCAACTTTCAAAAGAAACTCATTCACCAAATTCATTAAATTTAAACATTATGAAAAAGATCAATATTTTCTTGTTG
>JABWAJ010000368.1 GCA_013361075.1 Saprospiraceae bacterium
AATCAGGTGCGGGCTATTGCCAACCAGCACGCCTCGCACCGAGTGGCCTGGCCGGGCTCCGGAAGCGACCGTTACCGAGTCGCCGAGGTGAAAGGTCATGTCTATGGTTTCGTGAATAAAACCCCGGACTTTGGTTGGTTTCACCGGATTGATGCTTACCAAAGTTGTGTGCGCATCCACGGTTTCTCCTTCCAAAGCAGAAAGATTGTCAATAAAACCATCAATGGGCGATACCAGTACCAGCCTGGATTTTTCATCTTCGAGTGCGGCAATTTCACTGCGGAGTTGCTGGGTTCGGGCTGCTTCCAATGCAAGATTGTCTTTCTTTTGAACCTCCAGCAGGCGGATTTCCCGATACAGGGGTTCTTTTGACTGGCGAATGACCTCTTCAACGGCAGCCCGCTGGGCGGTTTGTAAATTGTCCGGAGTGGCAGCCGTAGCGATGCCCTGTCTTTCGGCTACAATTTGACGGAGTTGCTTTTGTATTTGGGCTTCGCTTTCTTCTACTACCACCTCTGCGCGCAGTTCGCTGGCTTCGGCAATTTGTTTGGCTTTCAGCAAAGCAATTTCATTGTCCAGTGAATTGTTCTGTGCAGCCCGTTCCAGCTGGATTTGCCGGATGGCGGCGAGGCGTTCTGCAATTTCGTTGTCTAAATCGGTGCGGTACAGGCGCATCAGGGTATCGCCGCGTTGCACCTGTTTGCCGGGCTCGACGTAGATGTTTGTTACCCAAACCGGGTGATCAAAGCTCAGATCGCGTTCGTCGGTTTCAGCCGCTCCAAAAAAGGCATTTACATTCTGGCGCTCAAAGCTGTTTTTGATCCAGAAAAGGCCCAGGAGTGCTGCGATCCAAAAGATGTATAACACGTTGAATCTCATCAGGCAAAAGGATTGATATCGGTTTGTTTGCTAAAACGGCGGATGTGAATTTGAGCCACAGAAAGTGCATGCACGAGGTTTCGGCGTTCTTTTTCATGGCGCATGATGACCACATAGTCGTACTCTACCATTCCTTTACCGGTGGTTTCGGACAGGGTGCGCATGCCGTGTTGATTCCAGTGGCGGCAGTATTGCGACAATAGTTTTTCAAATGCCTCTAATTCAGCCTCGTCATCGGGGAGCCGCACCCTCAATTCCCACAAGGTATTGTTGCCTACATGGTAGGGGGTCAGGCGCAGGGCAAATGCTGCTACACAAAATCCGGTGGTGCCGATGATGGCGATGTAGAACCCGTATACCCCGCAGGCAAGTCCGGCGCCAAGTGTGGCAAACATAAAAACGATGTCGCGCGGGTCGCGCAGGGTAGTTCGGAAGCGAATGATCGCCAAAGCACCCAGCATGCCCAGCCCGGTAGCTACACTATCGCCGATTGCCTGCATGATGGTAGAGGCCACGAGGGCACTCAGGATCAATGCCTGCATGAAATTCGGATTCCGTATGGTATGCGGCGAGGTGCGTTCATAGGTAAACGCGATCAGGCCGGACAGTAAAAATGCCAGCAAGAAAGTGAACAGCACCATCTCGAGGGTAGGATGCTCTATTTTGGAATAGAGCGATAAAAATTCCTGCATTGTCGCTTTAAGTTTGGGTATTGGGTATTTGTTACTGGTTACTGGTGCAACCCCAGCCTTCGGTAATCGTCAGGGGAAAATCTCCTGCCTGCTCCATTGCTCAATAACCAGTATGCCAATAACTTTTGCCCAATAACGGCCAATGTTACCAAGTTTTTTTAAAAAAATCGGTAAAGGCGGAAAAATAATAGGAGAATGGAAGGAAGGATGACAAAAATGGAGCCCATTCCTAAAGTGGCTTATTGCAAATTTTGGCTGAGATGCTGCATCAATCTCCAAAAAGTATGGTTTCAATGTTTCGTTCCACGGCCTCAACCGGCACCTGCCCTGTCATTAAATACGCACGGTGAAAAGCAGGCAGCGAAAATTTCTTCGGGTATTTCTTTTTCAGCGCAGCAATCATCTGTTCAATTTTCCAGGCACCTACTTTGTAACTGAGGGCTTGTGCGGGCCAGTTGGTACAACGCACGACTTCCCTTTCGGCGATGGCGTCCTGACCGGCAATGTGTTTTTTCCAGCAGGCAATGGCCTGTTCTTTGGTCCAGCCAAAGTGGTGAATGCCTACGTCAATGAGGATGCGGGTAGAACGCACCAGATCCCACTCCCATTTGCCGAGCTCAGTCCAGCCGTCGCGGTAGAGGCCAACTTCTTTTCCAAAATATTCAACATAAGCAGCCCAGCCCTCAAAATGGCCGGGGTAGTAAAAGTGGCGTTTGAAAGCCGGTTGCTCCGGCAATTGTTCCCGCAACCACCACTGGTAATGGTGCCCCGGAACAGCTTCGTGAATGAACAACCAGTCCATCGCCCGGCGATTGTGGCGGCTGTCGTGGAAGTTGAAGTGAAAAACGGGCGTACCGTAAGCGTTGTCGTCAGCCGGGCTGTAATACCCGGGGGGCGTAAAGGGGCCGGCATTGGGCCATTCCATAAAAGCGATATCAGAAACAGCGGTATCGGCAAACAACTTGCCGATGTTTTGATAAACAATTGCTTTCATGGCCTCGTAACGGCTCAGGATTTCGGCTTTGTCGGTGAGGTAGAAAGTGTCTGATTGCAGGTGCTGGTAAAATCCCGCACTGTCTGCAGCATAACCTAACTGAGCCTGAAGGCGTTTGATTTCTGCTTTTACCCGGGCTACTTCCTGTTCTCCAAAAGCAAAAAGGGCTTCAGGTTCAATGTCCACACCGGTATAAAAACGAATGCGGTACTGATAGCGGCCTGGTGGCAGCTGGCTCAGGCCATCCCCGGGCAGCGGCTCAGGACGTTGGGTACGCCAGGCTTTTTCCCAGACGATGCGATCGAGGTTCATTCGGATTTCAAAATCGAGGTGGTCGTAGTGAAGGCGGTTTTGGGCTTCGAGTTTTGCCCGGTTTATTGTTGCCAGCCGGGTTTTTATGCCTTCAAAAAATGCCTGTTGTTTGCCTAAGTGGTCCAGGGGGGCCATTGCCTGAATTTCAGCTTTGAAGTCGAAATTTGGAGCAGGAATTTCAAGAGCGGCATACCCTGCATCAAAATCGGCCATCAATTGGACAAAAGCAGCGTGCGGCGCGGTTTTTTGGGCCTTAACGGGGAAACAAAGCAATAGCAGCAAAAAGGTACGGTATAATTTTTTCGAATTGTGCTTAATCATGATTTGTTGGGTTGTTGGTGAATCGTTTTAACAAATAAATACCGATGGTACGATCCATCTGCCGATTGAACACTATTTGGTTTCCGGAAGCAGCATAACCTGCCCGCGCATCGTATTTTGGGGGTTCGGCAAAACTGACCTGCCGGACATCGCTGCCATCTGCATTCATTTCATAAAGCCGGTAAGCTCCATTGCGGCGGGAGGAAAAAATGATTTTGCTGCCATCGGGCGACCAGGCCGGCCAACCTTCCATTTGGGGTGTTTGTGTGAGGTTAACAGGGTTGCTGCCATCGGAATTCATGACAAAAATATCATCACTGCCATCCGGGAACCCTTTTAAATACAGGATTTTTTTGCCGTCTGGCGAAAATCGCGCACAGGTTTCCACTTCCGGAGTCTGGGTGATTCGGGTTTGGTTTTTGGCCTTCAGGTCGGTTTGATAAATTTCGAAACTTTCCCTGTTGTCGCGGGAAGAATTGAAGAGCAGACTTTTTCCATCGGGGGCAAAATAAGGATGAATGTCCCGGCCCGGGTGGTTGGTCAGCCGGATTAGGTTGCTTCCGTCGCGATCCATTATATAAATTTCTTCGTTGCCGTCCCTGTCAGAAACAAAGGCAATTTTGCGATTGTCTGCCGACCAGTCAGGGAAATTGTTGTTGTGGTCACCCTGGGTGAGTTGCCGTACGTTGCTGCCATCTGTATCCATCAGATAAAGTTGCCATTTCCCGCTGCGGTTGCTTTGAAACAGGATTTTGGATCCGTCCTGCGACAAACGGGGGTATGCATTTTCAATGCCTTCCATCCACAATACTTCCTGTACATTTTCTTTTTCCGGAAGCATGTTTTCCGGCATTTTCCAGATCAATTGTTTTTTCAGCCATTCGCTGACCATCTCGGTTACTTTTGGGTTAAACGGGCCAGGATTTGTTCGGGCTTCCGAAAAAGTTGAAGCGAGGTACATGCCGTGGTTGCTGTTTGGGATTTCCAAAAAAGTACCATTTCCCGGGTGGCTTTGATTGACGGTTTCGGCAATCAGTTCGTGCTCACGACGAGCCGATATGTAATCCGTACTTCCCCAGGCTGCGAGCGCTTTCCCCTGGTAAGCCTGCCAAAGCGCCGGAATGTTCAGGTCGTAGAGCTGGCGCCAGTAAGCTTCGCTTCGAAGCAACAAAATGTCATATACCCCGTCACAAACCTCGTCTAATTTTACTGCTTCCTCCCGACTCAGGCGGGCGCTCAGCAGCATGGCTGCACAGGCGCATTCCCGTTTTACATAGGTATCTGTTTCGGCGGCATCCAGCTCCAGTGCCTGGGCAATGGTGCGTCGGGTATTGGTAAAATATTCCATAAAATTGACCCCAATGGTGCCGTAAGCGACAATGCCTTTTACACTAAAATCCTTTGCCAGCATCGGGGCCATCAGGCCGCCCATGCTGTGGCCAAACACAAAACAATTGGAGGAATCTACCCCTGCCGAGGCCTGAAGGGCCGCATACGCCTGCCGGTAGCCTTCCAGTTCTGTATAAAAGTCAATGGATTCGCAAGGTGCGCCACGGCTGTCGCCCAGGCCGGATTTGTCTACCCGCATGACCACAAAACCTTGCCGGGCGATGGCGTTGATGAGTTGTGTTTCTGGACGGAGTGTGTCAAAAGGAGTGTCCATCGAATAACAGCCGATGCCCTGAATAAAAAGCAGGGCAGGCAGCTTTCCACTGCGGTGCCTGGGCCTGGTCAGCATGGTGCGGAGCTGCGCGTCACCGGCTTTAACAGAGCTGTAGGTTACCTCCAGGTCGGGGTAAGTCTCTGCCGGAACCCCCTGAATGATGGTTTGCTGTACCATCGTTTTTCCTGCCCGGAACAGTTTATATTGGAGGGTTTGCCCGGCGCGGTATGCACCCACCGCCCGAACTGCTTCGTCGGGCGAATTGACTTCACGGCCATCCAGTTCCAGCAACACATCACCGCGTTGTAAACCTGCCGCTTCTGCGGTTGAACCGGCAATAATTTGTTGGATAAGGACGCCTTTTATTGCGGGCAATTTCATCACGCGTTGTACGTCTTCGGTTACAGGCTCCATACGAATGCCCATGAACGCACGGCGCTGGAGGTCCTGTGCCCTTAACTGTACAAGGAATGCAAGTAAAAATAAGCCGGTGGTGATTCCTGATCTCATAGCTTTTCAAAATTTACTGCAAAACTAAGTGGCGGCAGGACAGTCGGAATGTGCGAAAAAGGCTATTTTTTCATAGCAGCGTAGGCCGCCGGAGTGCAGGCATAGCGTTCCCGGAACAGTCGGATAAAAGAACTGGCGTCTTCAAAACCTGCCTGCCTCCCGATTTCGGATACAGGTGCCGAGCCCCAATTGAGTTGCTGGCGGCAGAATTCCAGGCGTTTGCCGATATGATACTGGTGTGGCGGTAAGCCGAAAAGGGTTTTGAATGCGCGTTTGAAATGGTGTGGCGACAAACAGGCAACTTTGGCAACTTCATCGAGGTGAATGCGGCGGTCTAAATGGGCATCCATGTAATCCCGCGCAATGCTCAATCGCCGGAAAAGTTCAGCCCGGGTAGAAGCCTTGACGCTGCTGAGTTTGTTAATTTCAATTTTGAGATTCCGGTGGATTTCCAGCATGCGCATGAGCAGGAGGGTATAAATCCCATCGAGATCGGCTTCTTTCCTGATGGCCAGCTCTTCATCGGTCAGGTTGCGAAGCCGTCCGAACAAT
This sequence comes from Saprospiraceae bacterium, assembly GCA_013361075.1. Taxonomy (GTDB): domain Bacteria; phylum Bacteroidota; class Bacteroidia; order Chitinophagales; family Saprospiraceae; genus JABWAJ01. Next base: position 5,924 of record JABWAJ010000368.1, read on the forward strand.
TGGCGGATAAGAGGGTCGGCATCGTAGGTTTTTTCAAAAAACTGAACAGGTTGCTGAGG
>JABWAJ010000369.1 GCA_013361075.1 Saprospiraceae bacterium
CTGTTGCAGGCCTACCGCTTCATCGCCGACAGCCGCGACACCGCCACCGCCGAGCGGCTCGACTTCCTCGACGACGTCTATCGCCTCTACCGCTGCCGCACGATCATGAACTGCACCGAGGTCTGCCCGAAGGGCCTGAGCCCCTCGCACGCGATCGAACGCATCCGCCTGGCGCTGCTGCGGCGTTCATCCTGAAACACCGCGCGCGGCTACCGCCATTTCACTGCGTGCGCGAACGGAAGTGCGCGCTGCAGCCTTCGAGTTCGAGCAGGTGGGACAGCAGCTCGGAGTGCTGGTGCACGTGGAACACGAAGCGCGGCACGTCCCGCCCGGTCGCCTGGGCCATGAAGGGTTCGCCCCAGAAGCTGAGCAGGGCCTCGCAGCCGCCGCTGTGCTGGCTGTCCGCGAGGATGAAGGAAAGCGTGCGTTATGAGCATGGATCGAGCATATCAAACAGCTTTTTTGATGCTGATGCTGACTACGTTTGGCATCGCTGCTGCCTTTTTGCCTGCCGTAAAACGCTGGACCGGAGTGTACGAAACCGGAGAATATTTCCTGCTGGTTTTTTGCGTCGCGCTGGGCCTTCAGGCTGATTTTAGCCAGGTACTCGACAAAGGGGTCAATATTTTGATTTTCACAGCCATTGCACTTCCTTTGTCCATAGCTTTTCACCTTGTGTTGAGCCGCATTTTCAGAATTGACCGGGATACCTTTCTGATTAGTTCAACTGCCGGTGTGTATGGCCCTGCTTTTATCGGTCAGGTTGCCAGCGCAATAAACAATCGCCAGATGATTTTCCCCGGTATTGCTTTAGGGTTATTGGGCTATGCGATCGGAAACTATGTAGGTATCGGACTTGCTTATGCCCTGCAATGGGCCACTTCCTGAAGCAGCCCCCCCCTACTCTTCCGCTCCGGCATAATTGGCGGAGATCTTCGCCCCGCTTTGTTTCCATTCCTGCTTTCCTGCCGTTTCCGGCTGAAAGAATAAGCCATAAATTCCAGCCAAACCTATCGCCATAACGATTGCCAGAAACAGGCTTTCCAATGGCAGTTTGCGCTTAGTAGTCGGTTGGTGTAACGCTTTTTGATTCATGTGTTTCAAGTTTTTAAATTGACAATCAATTGTTTATGTGTCAAATACGGGTATAGAACTGCCAGTGCAAGACCATTGGGTTTTGCGCTGTTTGGCATTCAAATTTGTTATTTGGCAAACCAGGACCAGGCTTCCGGTGCGACGTGCAGCAGAAGCAAACCAAGAGGGAAAAAGCTCCCCGGGCCGATCCAGGCCTTAAACGGCGGACCAGCTGCCCGATTTTCCAGAATCAGTTTGGGATGCGGTTTTTGAAAGAATACCTGCGTTTTATCCAGCAAGCATTTTACCAATCATAGTGTGGAGCTGAATTCATATTTACTATTTTACTAATATTTTGAGATTTGTTTCATTTTCTGCATCAAATTATAAAAAAAAATAATCTGATGTTTAATAATAGACCAAACATCGTGCCAAAAACTGCAATACACCCCTTTAAGAGTTAAAAAAATATTACATATAAAAACAGAGCCGGTAGCGCACCAATTACAGCGCTACCGGCTCCAATAAGCAGCGTTGGCCCAAAAGCTTATTCCGAAATAATGACCTTCTGGCTGTTCAAGATCCTTCCGTCTGAAAGGATGTTAAAAATATAAGTACCTGTTTTTAAATAAGATACATTAAAGGTATTGCCCTGAAGCAGCGTCGGCGGCTGAATGAGCCGGCCATCAAAAGCATAAATCTGAAGCATTGGCTGGATTAGTCCGGCAGGCAAATCAAGGTGCAAAACACTATCGGCCGGGTTAGGTGAAATGCTGACGCGCATCACCGGAGACTCTTCTCCTGCCGGGGTAGCTGTTGAATTGGAAAACAGCCACTCATAGCCATCCGGGAATTCTCTTGCCCAATACCATTCGCTGTGCTGGCCATCGTTGTGGGTAAGCAGAAACAACTCTTCATCGGTAAATCCTGCATTGGAGAGGGTATTGTACATGGCATTCAGGTCTTCTACAACCGATCCGTTATCTTCCTGATCACCGGCAAGCAGGTAAATTTTCATGCTGGCTTCTTTTCCGGTAGTGCTCACGTGGGTATAGGCCTGATTGCCTGCAAACCAGAATGCCGGCGAAAAAATGCCAACTTTACCAAAAACATCCTGGTGTTCAATAGCTGCGTACATAGAAATCAGGGCACCCATAGAAGACCCCATAATCCCGGTATGTTCCCGACCGGCAAGCGTTCGGTAGTTGGCATCGACGTAAGGTTTCAGGGTTTCGACCATCCATGCAGTGTACTCATCTCCCTGTCCGCCACCGTACTGGGGGTTTACCCAGGGTGAATACTCATCAAGGCGGTATGCACTGTTGTAGATACCGACCACAATGACGCCATCGTCGCCGTTTCCAAACAATTCATTGAGGGATTCGTCCACTTCCCATTCTCCGGAAAAGCTGGTATTTTCATCAAAAAGATTCTGGCCGTCCTGCATGTAAAGAACCGGGTAATGTTTGCCGGAAGTGGCATAGTCCGGTGGCAGATAAATCAAAATTTTCCGGTTGCGGTTGAGTTGGGGCATTCCAAAATCTTCGTCGAGAACAAAAACGTTGGCAGCTGCGGAGCCCACGCCACCTGAGCCAAGGTCTTCCCAACTCAGGATGGTCAGGTTTACAGTTTGGGCGCCACCGCTGTACTGAATAACCCGGTCAGGCAAATAGCTTCCGGCGGCATTGCCCTCCACAGTTGCCCAGCTGCCCCTGGTAAATTTAAACTTCACTTCGCCGGCAGCGACGTTCAGTACAATCTGGCGAACGCCATTGGCACCTGAAGCAAGAATAGAACCGGGGTCACCTGGATTCCAGTTGTTGGGAGTACCAGCGAGGTAAACCTGTGCTCCTGGCGGGGTGTTTGCCGGCACGGAAGTAACTTTAATCGTTAACTGAGCGAAGAGGGGCAGACAAATGGCCCATATCGCCAAAAGCAGCGACAGTTGTTTGCGCATGATCCTTATTGGTTTTATTGAAAAATGATCAGATTTGGATGACTTCATACTCCCTTATCGTTTAGTGGATTGACTTTTTGATGATAGCATTTATTCAGTAGCAGCAGCACTTCCGGGAGATTTCTGCCGCAAAAGAAAGAAAAATGCAGCGAATGCCCAACCTTTTGTGTCGCTAATCCGGTCTTGATGTAATGAAAGAAAACCAGAGCAGAAAGCTTCAATTCAGCAACGATTCAATAACTTAGCCAACCTATAAAAATTGTGACATGAAAAGAATGACTTCTTTACTGACCCTTGCACTTGGAACAGCAATCCTGATTACATTTTCAGGGTGCCTCAAAGACAAGTGCGAATCCACGTTGACCTATCAGGCGTACCAGCCCGTTTATGTAAAAATGGATGAAGTTCGGAATGAATTGCGTACCGAAGCACCCCGCACCTTAAAAACCCCGGGCAACATCTATGTTTATCAAAACTATCTTTTCATTGCCGAGCATCGTGAAGGCATTCATGTTATTGACAATTCAGACCCATCAAACCCAACAAGTGTAAGCTTCATTAAAATCCCGGGATGTGAAAATATGGCAGTGCGTGGCAATATCCTGTATGCCAACAGCTATGTTGACCTGGTATCTCTTGATATTTCCAACCCTTTATCGGTGCAATTGGTTTGCCGCACCAATGACATGTTTGAACCCCTTGCACTTTTTGAAGATCTTGGCTATCTGGTTTACTATGAACCAACTACTGAAACCGTAGAACGTCCGTGCGATACGCCGATTTATTACTACGATTTTGGGGGTTGGGGCAGGAAGGATGTTCTTTTCGTAAGTGAAAGCGCAATGCAAGACAATGCTTCCGGCAATGCCAATGCTCCGGTTGGGATCGGTGGATCTATGGCCCGATTTACCATGGCCGCAAATCGCCTCTATGCCGTTGGCAATTACGACATGAAAGTATTCGGTTTGAACAATGAAGGTTGTGCAACCCTTAACAATACCATCAATTTGGGCTGGGGCATTGAAACGATTTTTCCTTATCAGGACAAATTATTCATTGGCTCGAGTAGCGGCATGTTCATTTATGACAACAGTAACCCGGATCAGCCAACACAACTTGCTGCATTTGCACATGCCCGCGCATGCGACCCGGTTTATGTAAGTGGAAACACGGCTTATGTTACGCTGCGCGACGGAACGGAGTGTACGGGGTTTGTCAACCAATTAGATGTTGTCAACATCACCAATATTACCAATCCGGTATTGCTGAAATCCTACCCCATGCATCACCCGCATGGATTGTCCATCAATGCAGAAGAAAAGCTTTTCCTTTGCGAAGGTGATCAGGGATTAAAAATTTTCGATGCAACCGAGTGGGCTAAAATTGATCAGCGCCTGTTGTCGCATCAAAATGGTTTTTTTGCGTTTGATGTAATTACGCTGGACGATAAAAAGGTCGCCATTGTCGTTGGAAAAGACGGGCTGCGTCAGTTTGACTATTCAAATCCTGCACAACCCAGGGAATTGAGCCTTATTCCTGTTCAGCAATAATACATGCAGTATCCAAAATATTAAGTCTATGAAAAAATGGTTATTGAGTTTAATGGTTTTCAACCTGCTTTTCGTGGTTCCATACACCGGACAAGCACAGGAAACCCGGGATCGCGAAAATTCCGACGCCGTTTACATGAAAAACGGAATTGTGTACCGCGGCGATTTGCTCAATTACAACGAAGCACTGGGAGTCGTTCAGATCCAACTATTTGACGGAGAAATCGTTGTGTTGGAAGAAGACAAGATTGAGCGGATTGTAAAAGCCGGTAACAAAGGTAAAAAAAACAAAAAATCTGCTCCGGATCCTGGTGAACTCACTGATGTCGTGTACCTGAAAGACGGCAGCGTCTTAAAAGGTTTGATTGTAAATTATGAGCAGGGAGCCACACTGACCTTCGAGCTTCAGAATGGTGAAAAAATCCTGGTTCAGGATGCTGAAATCGCAAAAATTGTGCAGGATGTCAGGGAACCCAAAGCCAATTCATATGATCAATTGATGAATGGCAGCAAAAAAGCCAAACCAAAGGAACAGGTGTACGAGTTTAAAGAACGTGGCTTCTACAATGCCATGATGCTTGGCTCTCTGAATACCCGGGCAGCCAGTGAATTCAGGATGGGCCTTAGTTTTCACAATGTAAGTGGTTTTCAGTTTTCCAGGTGGCTGGGCATTGGGCTTGGATTGGGGGTTGAAACGTATGGCACTGATGATGATGAAGTCATTTATCCGGTTTTTGCCGAATTCAGAGGCTATTTGAGCAAAAAAATCAAAGCGCCTTACTACTCCTTTGGCGCAGGGTATGGCTTTATGACCACAAATGAGAAAGAATTCATTACCGAAGCGCGTGGCGGGTGGATGTTGCACCCTGCGATCGGTATCCGGTTCAGTGCCAAAAAACGCACCAACCTGACTGCTGACATTGGGTATAAATTTCAAAAGGCTTACTTCCGGAGGGATTTTAATTTTACCGGTGATATTGAGATCAGAGATGTCCTGTATCAACGATTGGTCATCCGGGTAGGGTTATTATTTTAAGCATTGCTTTGCGCTGCGAAGTTTACAGTAAAAAAACCAGGCGCTTAATATGACAAAACGATCTCCCTGTCTGACTTCGCGGAGAAAAAAACATTGACATGCAGTATTCCGAGAAAGAAATGGTCGAAGGTTGTGTCAGGAATGAAAGAGTCTGGCAGGAAGCGCTGTACCGGCGTTTTTTTCCTGCAATGATCCAAATGTGCATGCGCTATACCAGTGACCGTGAAACTGCTATGGAAATTGTCAATGCCGGCTTTTTAAGGGTCTTCAAAAAGTTGCACACGTTCACCTTCAGCGGGTCCTTGGAAGGCTGGATCAGAAGAATTGTCTTTCATAGCATTTCTGATCATTTTAAAAGCCGTAC
>JABWAJ010000370.1 GCA_013361075.1 Saprospiraceae bacterium
TTGCTCCTGGCGGCGGCTGGCAATAAAGTACAGGTAGGCATCTTCCAGCGTGGCAGACACCGGCACGGCAGAGGCGCCGGGTGAGGTCTCGCTGACAATTCGCGCCAATACACCATCGGCGCGCCGGGTTGTATTGGAAATCAGGGTGCCGGTTTTCATTTTTTCCAGTTCGCTGCTCGGAATCAGCATGCTCCACACCTTGCCTTCAACGGCTTGCAGCAATGCTTCAATGATGTAGAGGGCAGGAGCTTCCCGGATGTCATCGGTATTAGGTTTGAAAGCAAGCCCCCACACAGCGATGGTTTTGCCGCTCAGATCGCTGTTAAAGAACGTTATAATCTTTCGGGCGAGTATGTAACGCTGGTGATCATTTACCTGCATCACAGATTTCAGGATGTGGAAATCATAAGCATAATCACCGGCGGTTTTAGCCAGTGCCTGAACGTCCTTGGGGAAACAACTACCCCCATAGCCAACCCCTGGGAAAAGAAACCGCTTGCCGATCCGGGTATCGCTTCCTATGCCTGCGCGTACCATATCCACATTAGCTCCAACGCGCTCGCACAGGTTGGCAATTTCGTTCATGAAGGAGATGCGAGTAGCCAAATAGGCATTGGCAGCATATTTGGTCATTTCTGCCGAACGCTCATCCATAAAAATAATGGGGTTGCCTTGGCGTACAAATGGCTCGTAAAGCAGGCGCATGATTTTTTTTGCCCGTTCCGACTGCGTTCCAATGACCACGCGATCCGGTTTGAGAAAGTCTTCGACAGCTACTCCTTCCCGCAGAAATTCAGGATTGGAAACGACATCAAATAAGCTTTCATCGGCATTTTGAGCAATGATGGCATGTACTTTTTCAGAAGTTCCTACTGGGACTGTACTTTTGTCAACGATTACTTTGTAGCCAGTTTTCAGAAGGTGCGACAGTTTAGCTGCTACCCCTATGATGTAGGAAAGGTCGGCTGAACCGTCCTCGCCGGGAGGGGTGGGCAAAGCCAGAAAAATGATTTCAGCCGGTGCGATGGCTTCTTCCAGGTTGGTGGTAAAAGAAAGCCGCCCTTGTTTTGTGTTTCGTTCAAAAATCAGATCCAGGCCAGGCTCGTAAATCGGGACCTCGCCACGGCGCATGCGCTCAACCTTTTTCGAATCAATATCTACACAGACAACGTGGTTGCCTGTCTCGGCAAAACAAGCCCCGGTGACGAGCCCAACATATCCGGTTCCAACTACAGCAATATTCATGAAGGATTGCGTTTTTTATAAGAAAGCGCAAATTTATTATTTTACACAGACATAAACCCTGAAAGAGATGAAGCGGTACTTAGAACAACTTTTCTTTTCGTTCCCTTTGCAATTGCTACTATCGCATATCCGCAGCAATGTGTTGCTTTTTGGAATGTGGTTGCTGGCCGGGTTGCTCATCGCAGGCAAAATCGGGAATAAACTTGGCATTCCTTATCTTTTTTTGGACCCTGAATATCAAGGTACTATAGATTTTTGGAGTTTTTTTCTGGTTGGGTTAACCTATGGGGGCTTTGTGATGAGCTGGAACCTGACAACCTACCTGCTCAACGCACACCATTTCCCCTTTTTGGCCTCTTTGTCGCGGCCATTTACCAAGTTCTGCATCAACAACAGTTTGCTTCCTCTTGTTTTTTTTATCCTTTACAGCATTTACATCCTGCAATTTCAATTGATTTACGAATCTGTTCTGGTTTGGGATGCGATCCTGCGCTGGTCTGGTCTTTGTGCCGGAATACTGGCGATCATATCTTTCTACGGCGCATATTTTCATCTGACCAACAAAGATATTTCTCATTACGAGATCGCGCCGACGAGCGCCCCCGAGCAGGAACGGATGTTTGTACCGGGGCGCAGGGATGTGGACATGGACTACATTAAACAGGACGCAAATCGCTGGAAGGTAATGACTTATTTAAATGAATCTTTCCGACCCAAACTGGTCAGAAGTGTAGCCCATTACGATGTGCGCCTGTTGCTGAATATTTTCCGGCAAAACCACCTCAATGTTTTGTTATTGCAGCTACTGACAATGGGCTTGTTGCTGGCACTGGGTTACCTGATTGATGCCTCAGCTTTCCGAATCCCGGCTGCTGCGAGTATTTTTATTCTGCTGAGTATTTTTACAGCCGTTATTGGTGCCATCATTTATTGGTTCAGCAATTGGTGGTTCACGGTTTTTGTGGGGCTCCTGTTTGTTGCAAACTATGCTACCAGCTTCGACGAACTGCACCAGCGCAATAAGGCTTATGGCATGGACTATACCTGCAAGCCTGCGGAATATTCGCTCGCCCGGATGCAGGCCGTTTGCGAATCAGGACAAATAGAGCGCGATAAAAAAAACACAACTGATATTTTAAATGCCTGGTTGTCAAAAGTGAACGCGCAGCAAAAAAGCAAACGAAAACCCAAAATGGTGTTGTTCTGTGTGAGTGGCGGCGGCCTGCGATCGGCCATCTGGACCATGAAAGTGATTCAAACTGCCGACAGTCTGCTGGAAGGGCAGTTAATGCCTCATACCGTGCTCTTCACTGGGGCTTCAGGAGGAATGATCGGGGCGTCTTATCTACGGGAGTTGTATTTGCAAAAGCAAAGCGGGAAAGCCCTAAATGTTTATGATCAGGCCTATATCGATAAAATTTCCAAAGATTTGCTCAATTCCATTGCCTTCACCATTGTGACAAATGATATTTTTCTACCATGGGCGACTTTTGAACAAAGCGGACACACTTATAACAAAGACCGGGGATACATTTTTGAACGCCAGTTGAATGAAAATACCCATGGCCTATTGGACAAAAGCTTATCGGATTACCGCGAGCCTGAACGCCGGGCAATCATTCCAATGATTTACCTCACCCCAACAATTGTTAATGACGGAAGAAGGCTCCTTGTTTCTCCCCATGGCACATCATTTATGATGGTTCCGCCGGTAGGAGCAGCTTTCCGGCAAACACTGGAAATAGATGCTGTAGATTTCCGATGGATGTTTGGTCCCCAAAGCGCTGACAACCTGCGTTTTTTGACGGCGTTGCGCATGAATGCCACCTACCCGTATGTTCTTCCGAATGTGCATTTGCCAAGTAACCCGGGCATTGAGGTAATGGACGCAGGAGCTTTGGATAATTATGGTTTTTTTTCAGCGATTCGGTTCATTCAGGTTTTTCGCGACTGGATAGAGCAGCATACTTCGGGAGTGGTATTGGTACAAATCAATACATCTGAGCGTACAGAAGCGATTTCTCCCAGCAACAACATGGGCGTTATAGAAAGTTTGATTAACCCGGTTGGGATTGCCGGGAAGGTTTTCACCCTGCAGGAATTTCAGCACGACAATAGCCTGGGCTTGATGTACAACCTGTTTGGAGAAGACAGGATGGAAGTCATTCGTTTTATCTACCGGCCCCGCGACCGCAAAAAACTGAAAGCCGCAATTTCTTTCCACATCACACAGTTGGAAAAAAATGATGTACTGAATGCTATGTGGTTGCCCGAAAACAGGAAAAGCCTTGAGGCTTTGCAACGGGTTATTTTGCAATAATCCCTGCAACAAGGCAGTAAAAGGGAATTCAGTAAAGTTTATGACAAAACTAATTGAGGGACAATTATCTTCGCAGTGGATTAGCACATCTACCGGATTGTGCAAATAAGAATGTCCGGCAAAGCATTTTTTTCCGGACTCAAGCTACCTGAATAATGAAAATAGTTATTGCCGGCGCTGGGGATGTCGGGTTTCACCTTGCCGCCTTGTTGTCTTTTGAACAACGCGATATTGTCTTGATTGATGCCAACCAGGATGTACTTGATTATGCGGCAACTCACCTTGATGTGATGACCCTTCGGGGAGACGCTTCCTCAGTTGAGATTCTTGAGCAGGCTCAGGTGTCCCGGGCAGAGTTAGTGCTGGCGGTTACAACTTCCGAAAAAACCAACCTGCTTACTGCCATTCTCGCTAAAAAAATGGGTGCCAGACAAACGATTGCCCGGGTAAAAACGATGGATTATCTGGCAGATGAACAACTAAAAATGTTTAAGGAACTGGGCGTCGATGCCTTGATTGCCCCAAGCCAACTGGCAGCGGAAGAAATCAAGCGGCTAATCGGGCAGTGTTCTTTTACAGATATTTACGAATTTGAAGACGGACGGATTAACCTGGTAGGCCTGACCCTTGGCGAATTTTCTCCACTGGTAAATGTGAAACTGAACGAGTTGTATCGGATTGACCCCGAAGTAAATGTACGACCGATTGCCATTCTCAGGGGGCATCAAACCATTATTCCCAATGGGGAAACCATGTTGTTGAGGAACGACCATATCTATTTTATTACAGACAAGGAAGACATTGATGCCCTTATAGGGATTGTTGGTAAAAAAAAGGTGAAGGTCAAAAACATCATGATTCTTGGAGGTACTGATATGGGGGTGGCAACGGCTAAACTTTTGGAAGACGATTATAGCGTTACCCTTGTCGAGCGCGACAAAGACCATTGTAAATATCTGAGCGAGATTCTAAACCATACCCTCCTTATCAATGGAGAGCCCAGCAATTTTGATCTGCTGGTGGAAGAAGGATTAGATAATATGGATGTAGTGATTGCCCTGACCAACAATTCGGAGACCAACATCATCGCGAGCCTGACGGCTAAAAACCACGGCGTGTACAAAACAATTGCCCAGGTTGAGAACAAGGAGTATACCCATATTTCTCAGAACATTGGGGTAGACACCCTCATCAATAAAAAACTGATTGCTGCAAATAACATTTTCCGCTATGTGCGCAAAGGTCAGGTTGCGGCAGTAACCAGTATCAACGGCGTTGACGCAGAGGTCATTGAATTTGTTGTACACAAAGAAAATCAACTCACCCGTAAACCACTTAAAGAACTGCACTTCCCCAAATCGGCATTGGTAGGAGGGGTTATCCGGGGAAAAGAAAGTTTGATCCCCGATGGCAGTTTCCGGTTCCAGGTCGACGACAAGGTGATTGTTTTCGCTTTGCCGGAAGCCATTGCTAAAGTTGAAAATCTATTCCGATAAGCCTCAATTCAGCTAAATTGATCAGCATTCGACCCATAGCCCGCGTTACCGGCGTCACGCTTTTTCTCATCGGGGCACTGATGTTGTCTTGTTTGCCAGCCTGCTACTACTACCAGGGCGGCGACGAAGGGCCTTTGGCATTTTCAGCCCTTATTTGTTTTGTTTTCGGCATTCCGTTGTTTCTGCTGAAGTCGGAACACCGAAAAGGTGTCAACAAACGCGAAGGGTACCTCATTGTAACCATTGGCTGGATCATGATGTCGCTGTTCGGGATGTTGCCATTTATTTTCAGTGGGGTATTGCCGGGGGCCGCCGATGCTTTTTTTGAAACAGCTTCGGGGCTTACAACAACCGGTGCTACGGTCATTAGCGACATCGAAGGCACACCAAAAGGGATTTTGCTATGGCGGAGTCTTACCCACTGGATAGGAGGAATGGGCATCATTGTCCTGACGGTAGCTCTTTTTCCGCTTCTGGGCATTGGCGGGGTAGAGCTTTTTGTGGCCGAAGCTCCCGGCCCAACAACCGACAAGGTCCATCCCCGTATTCGGGAAACCGCCAAACGCCTTTGGTTGATTTATGTGGCACTGACCGGGTTACTTACCTTGCTGTTGTGGTTGGAAGGCATGACTTTTTTTGACGCCATCAACCATTCTATGGCCACCATGGCTACCGGCGGGTTTTCTACTAAAAATGCAAGCATTGCTTATTACACCTCGCCCCTGATTCAATATACCCTGATTTTATTCATGTTCATTGCCGGGGTCAACTATACCATTATTTACTACGGATTGAAGGGCAAATTCAAAAAAGTCTGGGGCAGTGATGAATTCAGGGCTTACCTGATCCTGGTCCTGGTTCTTGCCGTATTCATCACGGCCGGGATCCACCATAGCACGGATCAGCCACT
>JABWAJ010000371.1 GCA_013361075.1 Saprospiraceae bacterium
ACATTTTGGGGATAGGCTTCGTACAGTTCTTTTTCTAACTGATTGTATTGTTCAAAAAAAGTCAAAGCCTGCTCCAAATTGCCCAGCGCGCTTTGGGTATCGCCGAGTTTGGAGTAAGAAATGGCCAACCCGTTTTTGAAAGCTGCATTGTCCGGGGCTTCCCTAAAAAGTGCCGAAAAAATATCCGCCATTTTTTGGTAGGCCCGGATGGCTTTATCCAGGTCACCGGTGGCAGTATGAAAACCGCCGATGTTTTGACAAAGGGTGCCCAGGTCATAGTCCGGCTCGTGCAACACGCTAACGACCGTTTCCGCATACCGGGCAAACAGGCCCGAATGTTTGTAGTTGTCTATATGAAGTACTTCTCTGTCCAATTCCCGGTTCAAGGCCTCGACTAAGGGCCTGCAGGCTGCTGCAAGATCCTGACTTTTCAGCTTAGTCACCTCCTGCACCACCGGGCTGCACTTGAAGGTCGTTTCGGTTTCGTTGTATTCGATCCAGCCTTTTTGGGCCAGAGATGTCAAAACTCGTTCAAATGCTTCGGGGGAAAGGTTCTTTTTTGTTTTGTAGGCTTTTGAAAACTGCGTCAGAATTTTTTTCCAAAAACTCAATTTCGTGTTTACCCCAACTGAAAAAGAAGGCAGCAGCCTTTCCAGCGTTTCAAACCCAATACTTTCTGCAGGCAGCACCGCAAAAACGGACAACAGCGCCACTTCTTCCTGTGGCAGTTCCCCGAGGTCGTACATGGCCGCAATAATGTCCTCCGGTTTTTCCCGGCGCATTTTTCCGGTGGTGCTTTGGTAGTCGGTGCGCACTTCCTGCGAGCGGGAGAGGCGGAGCAGGCCCTTTTCCTGCAAGTCGGCAAGCAGGGTACTTAAAGTGTAGTTCGTTTTGAGCTGGTTGAAAAGCGCGAGGTTTTTCGCCAGCAGTTCAATGACGAGGGTATTGCCGCCCACGGCTTCGCGGATTTGGAAAAACAAGGCGCGTTCTTCTTCGCCAAGCGGGCGGTAGTAGCCTTCAAACAGGGCCAGCGCTTCGGTTTCCGGCAGGCCGGTAATGCTTAGTGTTTCCGCCTTTTCAAAATTGGAAATCCGGGTAGTGAGCAGCAGGTGAACATTGCTGAGGCGCCTCAGGTGCTGGTAATTGGCGTCGAGGTCGGACAATTCGTTGGCGTTGTCCAACACCAGCAGGCAGGGCTTTTCCAGGTCGGCCATTGCGGCAAGCAGCAGGTCCAGCCGGTCTTCCGTGCCCATGCGTTCGTCGAATTGCAAGCCCAGCGGTTCGGCAAGCAGCAGCAGGGCATTGGCGATGCTTTTTTCGCTCAGGAGCCAGGCGGTATGCGCGTATTCGCGCTGGTAGTCGTGGTAGTATTTCGACGCTAAGGTGGTTTTTCCGATGCCGCCTTCGCCGTTCACGAGCAGCAGGAAATGGCCGTCGGGCGCCAAAAGCCGCTCGCGGATGCGGCGCAGGTCGGCTTCGCGCCCGAGGAAGGTTTCCGGAACAAAAGGTGCTTTGGTGAGGGCACGGGGGATGGGTTTGCCTTCATAATTAATCACGTCGCCAAAATGTACCTTTTGGGCTTGGATCGGGCTTTGAAAAGCGGCGTTTTTCAGGTCACTGATATTGGTAACAGGGTTTTGGTGAAGTGCAGGTTCGATGTCAGATGGTTTTTCCGACACTTGTTTTTTCCCAAACCTGGTATAACCCAGTAAGCCCAGCAAGGCGATCAGAGAAGTCGCAGTTGCGATCACCGGCTCAAAAGGAATTTTTTCCGGCGCTTGCCGGTATTCGTAGATGGTCCATGCAGCGCAGGCGAGCAGCACCAGCACGGTAGCGATGAATTCCCATTGGCCTGGTTTTTTTTTCATGGTTTTGGAACATCTGGCGTTATTACAGGCAGTGAAGATAAGAAATCCTCATGAATGGGTATCTGCCGGGTCCAGGTTTGACAAGTCACAGGTGATTTGCCCTTACTTTGCGACAAAAATTGATAAAAACTACCCATATTTTGTGTAAAATGCTTTTGCCGGGCATCAATTCGATGCTGAAAATGGTAAACCTTGCACAATGCGGTCATCACACCAAAAAAAAGCAAAAAACCATCTTCCATTTACGACACGTTCCTTAAGGCGATTTTGCCGTCATCCTATATCCTCATTCACTATGAAAAACTTCCTCCGGTTTTTGACGCTCCTGCCTTTATTCCTGGTGGCGTTTGCGTGCAGCAATGCAAAACAGGACAACGGATCAGCCGTAAGCTTGATGGAAACGGAAGCAGCTATGGATCAGGCGCCTCCTGAGTCACGGAATCCGCCGCCACCACCGCCGCCGGAAGAAGAATCCCAAAATTCGTCGCAGCCCGTCGAGCGCAAAATCATCAAAGAAGGCTCTATTACCTTTGAGAACGACGACCTTCAGGCAACCCGCCGCCTCATTCTGGCTGCAGTGGCTGAAAGTGGCGGCTACCTGGCACAGGACAACGCCTACAACGAATACGACCGGATCCAGCACCAGCTCGTGCTCCGGATTCCGGCTGGAAAATTTGATACACTCCTCAACCAAATTTCGGCCAGCGCCAAAAAACTCGACAGTAAAAACATCAGTGCGCAGGATGTAACCGAAGAATTCATCGACGTTCAGGCGCGCCTGAAAACCAAAAAAGAACTCGAAAAACGCTACTTAGAGTTGCTGAAACAGGCCCAAAAAGTGGACGAAATCCTGAACATTGAGCGGGAAATCGGAACCCTGCGCAGCGACATCGAATCCATTGAAGGCCGGCTGAAATACCTGACCGACAAGGTTGCTTTCGGTACGCTCACCGTGATGTATTATCAAAAAACGACGGCTTCTTTTGGCTTCGGTTCAAAATTCAGTCAGGCCCTTCGCAACGGCTGGACCAACTTAGGCTGGTTTGCCATTGGGCTCACGAGTTTGTGGCCGTTTATTGTGCTGGGACTGGTTGCGTTTTTTGTGATCAGGCGGATGCGGCGCAGGAAAAAATCCTGAGCAGGAGCCATGTATGGCCTTGCGACTTTTTGAAAAAATGGCGCGGAATTTTGATTGTGGGTTTAATTATTTGAAAATAAATTCATTATGAATAAATTCCGCGCCATGTCAATAGACCTGTCGCGACGGGAACCTTCTGCTTCCACCGTACCTTTACTAACTGCCGAAACAAACTAAACATCGGAAAACAATGGACATCGCACCGCTGATTCAGGAAATTCGCGACTTCCTGCACGCAACTTTTGCCGAAATTGACTTGTGGTTTGACAAAGACCCCGGCTTGCGCAATTACCAACCTGAAAACGGCGGCTGGACCATCAACCAAATCCTGGAACACATCGGGCTGACCAACCACTTTCTGCTGATTCTCATCGAAAAAGGAACCCAAAAAGCCTTAAACAATGCCAATGACCCTGAGTGGAAAAGCGCTTTGGAAAACTACCATTTCCACAAAGACCAACTCACGGAAATCGGCTTGTACCAGTCATTTGCCTGGATCAGGCCCGAACACATGGAGCCTAAAGGGGAAAAGACACTGCCTGAAGTCAGGGCACAACTCAGGGACCAGCTCGCCCAATGTCTGCATTGCCTTAACATGTTGAAAAACGGGGAAGGTGCCTTGTACAAGACTACAATGACCGTCAATAACCTCGGAAAAATTGACGTTTACGAGTATATTTACTTCCTTGGCCAGCATGGGCAACGCCACCTGACACAGATGCAAAGGAATGCTCAGGCGTATGAGTTGTTAAACCCTTCAGCATGAAATTAGAACACCGCAGTCAAAAAGTCGTACCACTGCCTCATTTTTTCATCAGGCTTGGTCGCTATGGATTATTTGCCGTATTACTGATTGCCATTTCCATGGGAATCGGGGTATTGGGATACCGGTTCATCGGGCAAATCAACTGGCTCGACAGTTTTTACATGTCGTCCATGATTTTAACCGGAATGGGCCCGGTTGCAGAAATGACGACACCCGGAGCCAAGTTGTTTTCGTCTTTTTACGCCCTCTACAGCGGGGTTGCATTTCTGAGCATAACTGCTGTCTTTTTTGCCCCGATCATCCACCGGCTATTGCACATTTTGCAGGTTGAATTAGATGAGGGAGAAGAACAATAACCACCATAGTTGGCCTGGCAGCAGTAACTGAGCTGCTGGCTGAGCGTAGCCGAAGCCAAGTCGAAGTTCCGGCCTCGTGCCTTCTATTCAACGGGCTCTACCCGTTCCTCACCAAAACAAATGCTTCTTCTTTTTCTTTTGTGCGGCCATCGAATCCTGCACAGCACGCAGGCCTTTCCGGATACTCAGGCTGTCTATCTGGCGATAAAGCGAGTCGGGCGGAAGCACGGCAGGAACATAAAAATGGTGACTAACCGTATCTGTGCCTGTTGGCGTGGTGTAAGTAGCAGCAGGCAGTAGAGGCCATCCCAATTGGGGCTGTTTCGGGGTGGCAGCCGGGTTGGCAGGCGTTTGCGTTCCTCCGGTCCGGGTTTCGGTATCCCGTGTACCGGGAATAGAAACCTGCCCGGTGTTGTAAGGGCCAGTTTCCGGAAACCCAGACAACTCCGGTGCAACAGCACCCCTCGTTTGCCTTGGAGCCGGGTTGGCAGAAGGAACAGCCGCCAGAAAAACAAAAATAAGCAGGGCACCGAAGAATCGTGTAAAAGCAGAGTTGGTCAGGTTAGGAGAAAGGTCGGAAACGCGTGTGCCGGGTACAGGGGTACTACCCGGGTTGACTTCGTCGAGCATCGCCTGAAGGGCGTTCCAGTGAGCCGGATCAAAAGCAACCGGAATTTTGGCTTCCTGTTCCCGAAAATAGGCATCTACCGGATGTTGCTCCGGCGCAGGAGTTTCCTTTTTCATAACGCAGTAGTTTGACGAAGTAAACGTTGAAGTTGTTGGCGCGCTGAATGCAGGCGCCATTTCGAATGGGTTTCCGTAATGCCGAGTTGCACGCTGATTTCCTGGTGAGAATACCCTTCCAGCGCAAACAGGTTGAACACCGCAGCCGTCATCATCGGCAATTGATGGAGCAGGTGCAGAATGCCGGCTGCTGCCTCTTCGTGCTCCGAAGCCGGGCATTCACCAAGGTGAGCGGCTGTTTCCAGGTCTTCGTGGCGTTTGAACGCCGGATTGGCCCGTACAAAATCAAGCGCCTCGTTGACGATGATGCGCCGGATCCACCCGCCAAAATTGCTTTCTGCACCTGCGAACTGATCAATTTTGGTAAAAACCTTATAAAACCCCCGGTTCAGGATGTCGGCAGCATCGTCTGCGTTTGGCGCATACCGCAGGGCTACCCGCATCAGGGTGGGGTAACAAAGCCGGTACAATTCAGCTTGCGCCGCCCGTTCGTGCCGCCGGCATCCTTCCAGAACCATTTCGGAAATTTGCATTGTCATCCGTTTTCAGAAAAACAAAGAACCGCGGGCAGCGAAGTTATGCCAGGTTCTTTTGTCAATCAAATCGCCACTCTCCACATTGTAAATATTGCCGCTGCTGAACTGGTAGCCCAGATCAAACATCAAGCCGGCATTGCGCAGGATATTGACCCGGAAGGCAATCGAAGGGTTGAAAAAAACACCATCGGTAATGCGGATATTATTGCTCAGCCCGCTGTCAAACTGCTCGTCATCTACACTGATGTTGTACCCGGCACTTAGCGCCAGTAAGGTAGCAAAACGGCCTTTGGGCGACTCCGATATTTTGAATTTAAAATCCGCTGTTATCGGGATGATCTGTTGATTGGGAAAAGTATTGCTGCTGGTTTGGTGGATGAACTGCACGCCTACCCCGGCCTGCCAGCGGTCGCCAAAGCTTCGACCGACACTCATGCCAATCCCTGCCAGTGAATATTTGCCGCCGCCGATGTAGAAATTGAGCATGCCAACGTATTTGTTCACATTAAAATGTTTGGCGGGTTCAACAGGGCGGGCTGCATTTTCCGGGTTGGGTGAATC
>JABWAJ010000372.1 GCA_013361075.1 Saprospiraceae bacterium
CTCCTCTCCTGCCAACTGCCAACTTAAAGACCTGCCAACTCCTATTCAATAGGCCCAATTTCATCTACCCCGCTCCTCTCCTGCCAACTGCCAACTTAAAGACCTGCCAACTCCAATTCAATAGTCCCAATTTCATCTACCCCGCTCCTCTCCTGCCAACTGCCAACTAAAGACCTGCCAACTAAAAAACTACCAACTACCCCACCCTGTCTCAAACAACGCCCAAATGCAAAATCCTCCCCCCGCTATGGTTTACGGGATTGACGCTTTTTCCGATCACAATGCCGGCTTCCGGCGCATCGTATGTTTTTACCAAATCGCCGAAAATATTGCGAACAGAGGCAATCCGCTGTCCTTTTTCTAAGAATTCGGTCAAATTTGGGCGCACGGTGAGGATTCCGCCTTCGTCGGCGTACAGCCAATAAGACTTCCGGCAGAGCACCGGCGCTTGTACGGGAGGAACAATGACACCTTCCGTCATGCCGAGGTGAACCATCAGGTTTTGAATCCCGGTAAGCCCTGCACTGATGAGGTTTTTCTGAAAAATCTGCGGATCGCCCAACTCCAGGGTAATGGAACGCACTCCGCGCAAGGTAGCAGCCCCCCGCAACGTGCCATCGGAAGGCGGATTGTGAACAATGATCTGTGGATTCTGCAACAATGCCGCATCGCGGGTATCCGGGTTGCCCATATCTGCCCGTACATAAAAACTGTTGACCCTGCCGGAACTAGCCGTGTGCAGGTCAACTAAGTAGTCGAGCGAACCGACGAAGCTGTTGAATACGCTGTGGGCGTAAACCTCACTGGCGCTACCCTCGGGGCGCCCGGGCATGAGGTGGTTGAGGTCGCGACCGTCCAGATAGAGCCTTTCCTGCTGAAGGAAAGAAGGCGCATTCACCACCGGAATCCCAATGATGGTGCCGGAAAGCCGCAGCGGATCGAGGTTGCGGAACAACCGTTGAATCACGGGAATGCCATTGAGTTCATTGCCATGGAGGGCAGCTGTCAGGCCTAAGGTTTTTCCGGGTAAAGTTCCCCGTGCAATCAGTACCGGGATGCAAACCGGTTGGCCCAGTCCATCCGAAATGACCTGCAACCAAAGCCGGGCAATGGTTCCCGGCGCAACAGCGTCTATGTTCAATTCCTGTACGATGGGCGCTTCTACGCCCGGCATTAACGGTGCCTGGTCCATTTTTGTGTTTGTTGTATCTTTATCTGCAAAAAATCACCGCATAATCTCCGAAATCAGCGCATCGTCATTGTTCAGCGATTTGAACAGGCGCATCCGGAATTTCCCTTGTTTGTTCATCAGCGTTTGCGCCATTTGATCTATCGCCACGGTAGAAAGCACAGTTTGGATGTATGCTTCGATAAGGTCATCCAGTCCTATGCCAAGTTTGTTGAAATCGCGGCGGTCCATCAACACCAGTCGGTCGGTATCGCTGCCCCACGAGCCGTCCGGGTTTTTAAACGACAGGTTGGTGCCCAGCATGTCCCACGATTGCACCCCGTCTTCAATTTGGTCTTCCAGTGGCTTTTTGGCGCGGCGGGCATATACACACAGCGGCCGGATGCCCTGGTCGGTGGAGCTCACCATCATGCGCAGGTCGGCCACGTAGGTTTTACCCTTTGAGTTGGGAATCGTGCCTACGTGGTACAGTTTGCCTTTAGGGCCTGCGGAACTCCAGTGGTAATTGCCAATCAGGCTTTGTACAATAAAACGGTCGTAGGGGAAATCCATTGTCATAAATGCATCTAACTCTTCTTTGTTCACAATGGTAAAAACGCCCTGACCAGCATTGCTGTAGGGGACCTTCACCACTGCGTGCCCGCCCATTTTTTTTACCCAAAGCGGTACTTCATTTTTGCTAACGTCCCAGATCGTTTCCGGCACGTTGATTTTCAGCCCGCTTTCTGCCAGTTCTGCATTATATATTTCATAAGCTTTGGCAGCCACCATTTTGTTGCGCCCCCCGGCCAGACAGGCAATGATGGGATTAAAAATCCGGGTTTTGCTGTGCAGGGGCAGGCGGTTCCACGGGCGCTGGGTCAGGTAGCGAAAAGCAGCCCGAATGGGGTGCCATTGCTCTTTATCGTCGCGGATGTACATGACCCCGTCTTCAAACCGGATGGCCGGATCTTTGTCTTTTTCATCACAGGATGCATAGTAGACCGGTTCTTTCATCACATCGGCAATGACAGCGGCGTATCCGGAAGCCTCCATCGGGTTTTTATCGTACACCACCGCAAGGCCGCCCTGGATGGCCGAGCGCTTGCCCTTTCCGGCAAATGGTTTGAACGAACGTTCTACCAGCCATCGGTAGCTGCCCTGTTCCTGGCTGTCTTCTACCCAGGGCATGGATTTTTGGCCGGAGGGACAGGAATTGTTTTCAATGACAACCATCTGGCGTTTTCCCCCTGCAGAAGTTACATTCAGCAAGTCGGCACCAGCCCAAAAAAAATATTTGCAGCGATAATTGAGGATTTCGCGCAAAGCGTCGCCATCAACAGTCGGGTGCAAATGACAATAACGACTAATGATGCGCTCCTGTCCCAAAAAGAGGAAGAAGTTCACCATGGGGTGAATGGTGGCATTTAGGGCCCTGGGATACCAGTGGTTCAAAGCCTCAAATTCTCCGGGATGCACCATTTTAGCAACTGTTTTTGACTGGTAGACCACCTCGCTCATGCGCTTGTTTTTTAGATTTTGCCCCAAAGTTATCCCGGCATCGGCCACTAAATGCGCCTGATTTCAAGATTTAACTTTCGTTTTACAACCAACACCTCATTTCCGGAGCATTGCTACACCCTAACATTCAGAAAATGAACCCGTCGTACATCGTAAAAAGATGAAAAAAAAATCTTTAATTGAGAAACAGAAATCTGTATCCATACGTTGTTATGCAGCGTCTATAAAAAGGAAAGACAAGATTGGGCTATAAGTGTCCTCTCTGCGACAATGAGTTTTTGGGAATCAGACTTTTGCAAAAAAAATATCACTGATTTTCGGCAATTCAGGCAGCCTTTTTCCGGTTTTTGCGTTGTTAGAAAAGGGGAGCGTCATAAAATGTGTTCACCTTGTTAAAACGCCGTTAAAACCAGACTTTTTTTTCAGTAATTTTTGAAATTTTCGTTACATTGCATCAATTGAACACTATATTTCAGAACATCCAAATTCATAATTCCTAATGCCTGCCTTAAAAAGAACGAAAGAGCAAAACTTTTCAGAAGGATTTGAAGAGTTTTGCGGGGAAGAAATGCAACCGTATGTTGCCCTCAATGCCGAAGGGCAATTGAAAGACCTGCCACAAGCCAAACCTTTTGCCGATTCCGATCAGAAGGACACCGCTGAAAAGCCGAGCAGACGCAAACCGCTACTGCAACGCCTCGGGAGTTTGTTTCAATTCTAAACGCTTGCTTTTTCTAAGCCTGCTAAGGTACGTGCGTCGGCATTAACTCCGGCGTGCGAAGCCTTTTCCGTCATATAAAAATTTCTTCAACAAAAATCTTGGTGGCGGAGTATAAAAAATAGTTAATTTCGCGCTAAAATTTGGCGCTCGTTGCCAAACGCAATCTATTTGTTTGGGAATGGGTTGCCATTTCTGTTTACATTATTTTACTTCAAAACAATACTTGCCATGTCTGAAATATCCGGAACGGCTAGATACCCCGACGAAGAACTGGCGGAATTCAAGACCCTGATTGAAACGAAGCTTGAAAATTCACGCGAACAACTTCAGCAGCTTCAGGAGCAAATATGGGAAATCACAGAAAATACGGGCGATGAACATGGTGGCGACTGGATGGACGACAGCAGCATCAACAACGAAGTTGAAATGCTCAATACCATGGCTATTCGCCAGCGGAAATATATCAAAGACCTGGAAAATGCACTCGTTCGGATCAAAAATAAAACCTACGGCATTTGCATTGTCACCGGCGAACTGATTGACAAACGCCGCTTGCTGGCCGTTCCAACCACCACCAAAAGTGTGCTGGCCAAAAACGAAGAGCAAAAGCAAACGGAAGAAAAAACCGTAAACAAAATCAACAAAACGCCCTATATCCAAAAAACAGAGTCCGAAACGCCTGCGCCGGCTACGCCGAAAATCATTACCAAGGTGATCAAAAAATCATCGACAAACGCCTCGGCTGCCAAATCAACCGTCAAAGACGAAGAGGACATTGATTTCGACCGCGAATTCAATGACATTGACTTCGATTACGACAAAGAAGACGACATCGCCGACAACGACGACATCGACTTCGACACCTTCAGCGATGAAGATAAAATGTCGGACGACTATTAGTCGGGTTGTATCTTTCTCATAATCAATAAAAAAGTACCGGATTGGACAAATCGCTCCGGTACTTTTTCCGGCTCCCGGCCCGTCTGTTGAAGCTGTGCCGAAAAAAAAATCAACCAACCATTAATTTTTTTTCGCCGGAATCTTTTTGATCTTGTCTTTTGTTTTAATTTTGCAGCGCTTTAAACGGCTGTAGCGAATTAGTTGCTATAAAGACCCATAGTGTAATGGTAGCACACCAGATTTTGGTTCTGTTCGTCTAGGTTCGAATCCTTGTGGGTCTACAAAAAAGGTCAGCGTTTCTACACGCTGGCCTTTTTGTTTTATGGGTGTAGTGCTCCAAATCTCAACTCCACAAATCCGCCAACATCTCCACCTGCTTCAACACCGTATCCGTCACCAGCTGCCGCATATCCGGCGGATAACCATACTGCCGCAAGGTTCCTTTGACAATTACCCTGAGTTTGGCTTTTACATTTTCTTTGATCGTCCAGTCTATGGAAGTGTTTTGCCTCGCTGTCCATCCCGACAATTTCTTTGCTCAGCTTAATGAGTTCGTCCATCACTTCTGCGGCGGTCAGGATTTTGTTGTGGTAACGCTTGATGGAATCTTCCAGCATTTCCAGCAGGGATTTGCTTTTGACTAAGTTCTTTTTAACTCTGGCTTTGATTTCGTCGTTGAGCAGTTTTTTTAGGACTTCCAACGCTATATTTTTATGCTCCATGCCTTTTTGCGGATTGGTCAATTCATCTTCTTCTAAGGCATCGTCTAAGTCTTCCACTAATTTTTTGCCTTCTTCGCTCAAATTCACTTTGGCCAAGCGGCTTTCATAATAGATGCGAACCGTGGCACCGTCCTCAACTTCCTGGGCAATGTCGTAGATGTCCACACAATTGCCGAACACGGCCGGGGTGTTGACATCTGTATTTTCAATGGGTGTACCGGTAAAGCCTAGGTAAGTGGCTTTGGGCAGGGCATCTCGCAGGTATTTGGCAAAGCCATATCGGGTGTTTCACCGTCAACCGCAATACTTGGGGCATAGTAATAGTGGTAGCCCAGTTTTTCTAAGCACTCAATGGCTAATCGTTCTATAGCATTTTCGGTTATTTTGGTCATGGTATAAGTCAAGATTACAACATCATTGATTAATGAGATTTTTATTATATACTCTTTTAAAATCCAAGCTTTTTCCGCCAAAGTTAATTAATAATCCATCCGGAATATTGTACGCTTCACAATAGTTAATGGCCTGCGCTTTGTGTACGTCTTCCAGCTTTTCCAAAGCCTTTATCTCGACCATCACTTTGCTTTCTACAAAAAAATCAACCCTACGCGTGCCAATATGTTGATCCCTGTAAAACAACTCCATTTCCATTTCCCGAGCAAACTCAATGCCTTGATAAGCAAATTCAATGGCCAATGCTCTTTGGTAAATGACCTCCTGAAAGCCGTTCCCCAGCGTTCGATGCACCTGCATGGCGCAACCAATGATCTTATGTGTTAACGCATTGATTTCTTCGATGTTTCTTTCTTTACTTTTATCCATTTGAATCGGTTTTGCCTTTTGTCTTGCACAGGATTTTTATGATTTTCAGATTTCAGGATTCCCTCACGCCTAAAATCTTGCCCATCAAACAATCCCGTAATCCTGTTCAGACTA
>JABWAJ010000373.1 GCA_013361075.1 Saprospiraceae bacterium
TGCCAAAAGGCAAAGCTGCCGACGCCATTCGCCTGCTGGACCTTTATGGGCGGGTAGTTTTTGAACAACGACAAGTTGCCGAACAAGTTGACCTGGATTGCAGCGCCCTTCCAGCCGGTCTTTACACCATTCAGGTGATCTTCGAAGACCGCAGCCAATCGGTACACAAAGTACAAATTAGTCACTAGATCATGATTTTAGTCAGCATGGAAGCCACCCGGCTTCTGTGCTGACAGATCAAATTAGAAAGTACCAAAGGGCTTATTCCTTTGTGGTGCTCAGGAAATGATTTTTTACTCGCTAAAATCCAATGGTTTATGAAAAAGATTTTTTTGCTGTTAGGGCTTTGTATGGTGTTTTATATACCCTCGCTTATGGCTCAACAAATTGCAAAAGAAGTTGAGCAAGCAAAAAGGCGAAATGCGAAAGTTGAACTTGTTTCTCTACTTTCCATAGACAAACAATACACGCACCCCGGTGTAGCAAAAGAGATTGAGAAAGAAACGTATTTCGATTATGATAAACAGGAAGCAGGCAAGCTGATTCAGAACTACCCGCACTTTTTGTCGCTTAAAATTGAAGCAAATGATGGAGAAACCTACATTCTGGATCTTGTCAGTTCAGCCAGGTCATTTGAAGGAATGACCGTTTCGACCGGAAGTGGCAGAAAATTTGACATGAGTACTTTTAAAGCTGCACATTATCAGGGTGTAGTCCGCGGTCAGGAAGCCCAAACTCTCGTTGGGATCAGCCTGTTTGAAAATGAAATGACGGGCCTGATTTTTCACAAAAACGGGAATTTGGTTTTGGGAAAAATAAAAGGTACCAGTAAGCATATCTTTTACAGGGAAAATCTTGCTGATAAAATTATGCCGGTTGGTTGTGCCATGGACCATTTCAACTTGGATGATTTTGACAGGGATTTGTACATGAACGCACGCAGTACCAACAACTATACCGGCCTGATTCAAAAGTGCGTAGAATTTTATTTTGAAACGGAATATGATATTTACACATTTGAAGGGGAAACTACGGAAGCCGTTGTGAGTTGGGTGACCGGCTTGTATAACAATGTTTCAATCCTCTACAGAGAAGAGTATATTCCAACTTTGGTTTCACATATCAAAGTATGGGACATCCTGGATCCTTATGAAGAGATTACCTCAGGTTCCTTGCTTGACAAATTTCAGGATGAGATGCTCGAATTTAACGGGCATTTGGGGCAATTACTTACAACCAGAAATGTAGGCGGCGGACTCGCCGCAGGTACCAATGGTTTGTGCAACCAAAATGAAGACAAAAGATTGGCAATTTCAAACGCTTTGGTGAGTAACATCATTGCAGTACCTGCTTATAGTTTCTCCGTTTTTGAGATTACCCATGAGTTTGGCCATCTTATGGGCTCTCTCCACACTCATGATTGTGTTTGGAATGGCAACGATACAGCCATTGATGGTTGTGTAACTCCGGATTGTGGCTCCACACCTCTTCCGGTAGAAGGCGGAACAATTATGAGTTATTGCCACCTTAATAACGATGTAGGCATTGATTTTAACCTGGGTTTTGGGCCGCAGCCAGGAGAAATTATTCGGACAAACGTTATAGAGGCTGAATGTCTGGAGCCCTGCTGCTTTCCTAACCAATCGCCGGATTTTTCAATTAGTGGTCAGTGCAATGACGGCAACTGGACCATAACGGCAACTCCCGATGATCAATCTGCTCCTAACCATATTTGGGAATTATTTGAAACAACCGCCCCGGGGGCAACTTCCGGTGGTACACTTATCGCTTATACCGAATCAGGATCAACGATTACCTATCAGGGACTGGATATTTCCAAGTTTTATTTTATCCGGCATACGATCTGGGATTACTGTTATGTTGATAAGGTAGCTGTGATGCCCGTACCCATATTTCGGGCAGATGTGCGCTACACGCTGGAAGATGAAAATGGCATCGAAAAAAACCAGTTTTGCATCGGTGAGGATATTTTCCTGGATCCTACGTTTTCCAATAATTACGACCGCTTTTTTATGGCAGTCTACAGGCGCCCGATTGGCAGCCCAGGCAATTTTAGCCTGTTTGCAGATTATGGCTGGACCTTTACCGATAACATTGGGATATTAAACCTTACCCAATTGTTTTTGACCAGTGGCGAAAATCCCGGCGAAGTATTTGAACCTGGTTTTGAGTATGAAATACAGTTTGCCATAGCCAATCCGCCAGGCTGCATTCCCTGGAAAGAGCTGAAAAAAACCTTCACCGTGGTTTGCTGTGATGTGGATCCTGCATTTGATGTGGAAACACTCTGTCTTAATGGTAGCTGGCTGGTTGCAGGCACACCGATCAACCCGGCAACGACTATCCACTCCTGGCAGGTGTATGAAGTTACAACCCCGGGGGCAACAACAGGCGGCACGTCGGTCGGTTCCCCTCAAACGACATCAAGCGTGACGTACAGCGGATTGGATTTTTCAAAATACTACTACATAAAACACAGCACCGGATATCCAGGCTGTGAGCTTATGGCTAGTGTTGCTGTTCCGAATTTTACGGCCAATCTGAGCTACGTTTTCAAAGACAAAAACAACACGGTCAAAGACAACTTCTGCTACGGCGAAGACATCTACCTCGATCCAACGGGCACAAACAATTACGACCGCTTTTTTATGGCGGTGTACCGTCGCCCGATCAGTGGTGGCAATTTTAGTTATTACGCCGATTACGAATGGACTTTTACCAACAATATCGGATTATTAAATCTCAGCCAGCTGTTTTTTTCCAGCGGCCAAAATCCTGGAGAAATCTTTGAACCCGGCTATGAGTACGAACTCCAGTTTGCCATCGCCAACCCACCGGCATGCATTCCATGGACGGAGTTGAAAAAACGCTTTACGGTGGAATGTTGTGAGGACTTTTTCTCAGCCGGCTTCCGATACGATCTGCGCGACAAACCCGCAGGATTTGAGGTAATGGTTTATGATTTTAATCCCTATTCCCCATATGCGACGCACGAATGGACGGTAATATCAAGTCTGAATCCCAATGGAGGGCCTTATACACTGGAAACGCAAACGACAACGACTGGCGCGGGTCCTCATATTTTGTACAATGATGGCGTTTCCGGATTGTACTACTTTGTGATCCATAAAGTGATTACGCTGTGCGGAGAATACTGCTTCATTGACAGGAAAGAAGCCTACTCCGGAGGAGTACCACCGGATGGCCCTGCATGCGAAATTTGTGGTGCAGGCGACTGTTCAATTCTGGAAGACATCTGCTTTGTACCGAATGATCTGAAAATCAATTGTTATCCTGCAGGCGTAACCATTGATTGGGATCCGGTACCGGGAGTAGTCTTCTATTGGGTGCAAATTACCTACAATGATCCGGCTTGTTGCAACAATGGCCGAACACCTTCTACCAATACCTACTACACCACCAATACCTATCATGTGCTGTATGGTGCTGAGCAGTCTTGCTTCAGCTGGCGGGTAGCCTCTATTTGTGAGAGCGGCCCGGTATGGACAGACTACCATTGTTTCAATGGATGCGAAGCAAACCCAGGTGGCGGAAGCGGTGGCAATGGCTTGTCCACACCTGAAACGGACCAGGTTGCTGAATCCGGCCTTGAAAAGGTGACGCTTTATCCCAACCCGGCCAACGAACAATTGAGCGTGCGGTTGCCAAAAGACAAAGCCGCCGCCGCCATCCGCCTGCTTGACCTTAATGGGCGGGTAGTTCTTGAACAACAACAAGTTGCCGAACAAGTTAACCTGGATTGCAAAGCCCTTCCCGCTGGGCTATACACGGTTCAGGTGATTTTCGAAGACCGCAGCCAATCGGTGCACAAAGTACAGATCAGCCACTAAATCATGATTTCCGTCAGCATGGAAGCCACCCGGCTTCTGTGCTGACGGACCAGGGTTATCTATGCTGTTGAGCTTTTGATTAATCAAGGAACCATTTGTCAGTTTGTAAAAACTGCAGGATTAATAATTTTTAAAAAATTGGAATGACATGAAAAAAGTACTGTTTTTAATGTTTTTCAACATGTTGGCGTGTTTGCCTTTGTTTGCTGAATCAACAACCAAAATCAGGCCATCTAAGGGGGCTGAAAGTAAAGCCCAAGTGGTCACCGCCGATTTTACCATAACAATTAATTGCAATAGCGGCAACTGGTCGGCTACAGCTACGGCCACTAACCCTGCAACTACCAACCATATCTGGTACCTATATGCCACCACTGTAGCCGGTGCCACCACCGGCGGAACATTGGTTTCTACCATTACCGGCGGGTTGAGTGCTTCTTTCGGCTGGCTGGATTTAAGCAGACATTACTATATCCGCCATTATAGTGAAGTTCCCGGAATAGCTGTAGAAACCCGGCTTGCTGTGCCTGATTTTTCGGCAAATGCTTCTCTTACTTACATTTTTAAAAATAAGGAAGGAGTCGTAAAGGATAACTTCTGCTTCGGAGAAGACATTTTTCTTGACCCCGCCGGCACCAGCAATTACGACCGGTATTTTATATCCGTGTGGCGCAGGCCAAGCGGCAGCAATGCCAACTTTGCCTTTTATGCAGATTACGGCTGGACGTATTCGAATAATATCGGGACCCTGAACCTCAGTCGATTGATAAGAACCAGCGGAGAAAACCCGGGTGAAATCTTTGAACCTGGCTATGTCTATGAATTGCAGTTCGCCATTGCCAATCCACCGAATTGTATTCCATGGATTGAGTTGAAAAGAGAATTCCGTGTAGAATGCTGCGCAGGCTTTATTTCTGGCGCCTTTGAGCTGTTCGAGGAATCATGGTATCTGAAAGTGGATAATTTTGAAACATACGACAATATTGGTGCGACACATAGCTGGGTTATTCTTTCCAATCCTGAGCAGGAGTCCGGTTCTTTTAGCGATTATGGTTATGTAGGAGAAACCATAACGACCGAACCAGGGCCTCAGATAGTAGCGTTGAACATTAGTCATCTTTCACAGCCTTATTATACAGTCATTCATAGGGTATCTACGCTGTGTGGAGATTATTGTTATGGCCAACAAATAAGGTCTTCGCATCTGCGTGAAGACTCGGAGCTCAGTAAAAGAAGTGGGGACGATTGCGAACTCTGTGGCCCGAATGCGTGTGATTTTCTAGATAACGAGTGCTTTGGCACAGGTTTCCTTACTATGTATTGGGAGGATGGAGCCGCTTTCAAAATAGACTGGGTGCCTGTACCGGGCGTTACGGACTATTTGGTGGAAATTAGTTATAACCAGGGACCTTGCTGTGAGGACAGCGTCGGAGAGCAATGGGTAGACACCTATCATACCACTAACTCATACATATACCCGGATATCACCTGGGGAAATTGTTTCAGCATCAGGGTAGTCACCATATGTGACGAAATGGAGATATGGTCGGAATACGTATGCGATGAATCCCATCTTACCACCCCTCCGGGGAGCGAGACAAAGTTCGGCAGCGGAGGAACTACGGGTAAGGATTTATCCCTGCCGCTGCTTTACCCCAATCCTGCCAACGAACAATTGAGTGTACGGTTGCCAAAAGGCGCAGTAGTTGAAACAATCCGCTTGCTTGATATGCAGGGACGGGTGGTTTTCACAAAACAACAACCAGATCAGCAATTGGAGATTGATTGCAAAGCCTTCCCAGCCGGGATGTACACCATCCAGATTATCAATGCGGATCAAAGTCAGGCGATCCAAAAAGTACAGATCATTCATCCATAAAAACAGATGCAGTTTGGAAAAACTGCTAATTCTTTAATTTACTAAAATCAAAAACGACATGAAAAGAATTGTTTTTTTACTCATTTTCAGCGCACTGGCAAGCTTGCCGTTAATTGCTGAATCAACAACGCATGAGCGACGCTCAAAAGAGATGGCAAGTAGTTTGGTTACTGCCGATTTTACAATAGAAGTCAATTGTACCGATGGTAACTGGT
>JABWAJ010000374.1 GCA_013361075.1 Saprospiraceae bacterium
CATGAGCGCTACAAATCCAAAGAACGCCTCCAATGGGAACGCGATACGGATTGCATAGCCCGTATGGAAGCCTGGATGATTGGAACCGGGATTGCGACTCAGGAAGAAACTGCTGCCATCCATGAAAGTGCTAAAAACTATGCGCGTGATTGTCGCGACCGTGCATGGAAAGCTTTTAATGAACCTTCCCGGCTTGCTGTGGAAGAACTACTGATGATTTATCGGCAACTTGCCCCGGTTTCTCAGGAGGCTGCAAACTTGTCCCGTGACATGCAACAGCACAACCAACCCCTGTACGGTGAGGTCGTCCAAAACGCCCGCCGCATGCAGCAGGCTTTGTTGCTTGCTAAAGCGCCGACTTCGCCGGAACTCGAGGAATGGCTTCGCAAAGCCAGTCTGCGTGCAGCAAAAAACTACCATGCCGATCTCTACAGCACTTCCCCATATTCGGCGCTGAATGTGCCTGTGGTTGCTCCAAAATTTACGGAAAATTCGCCCACCAAAAACGGGTTTGAAATACTTAATGCTTTTTTTGACCGTGTTTTAGACAACCGCCCTGAATTGTTTGCTTTTGGTGAAGACGTTGGATACATTGGCGATGTCAATCAGGGATTTGCCGGATTACAAAAGAAATATGGCTCGAGCAGGGTTTTTGACACCGGCATCCGGGAGTGGACGATTATGGGGCAGGCCATTGGCATGGCCATGCGCGGATTGCGTCCAATTGCTGAAATTCAGTACCTCGATTACCTGCTCTACGGGCTACCAGCGTTG
This sequence comes from Saprospiraceae bacterium, assembly GCA_013361075.1. GTDB lineage: Bacteria > Bacteroidota > Bacteroidia > Chitinophagales > Saprospiraceae > JABWAJ01. The sequence goes on from JABWAJ010000374.1 coordinate 775, forward strand.
TCCGACGATCTGGCTACCCTCCGCTACCGCAGCAACGGACAACAACAAGCTCCTGCTATCATCCGCACCCGGGGACATCGGCTGGAAGGCATCTGGCATGCAGGATCACCACTGGGCATGATCATCAATTCGCTTCGGGGTATTTACGTTGCCGTACCACGCAACATGACCCAGGCAGTAGGCATTTACAATACTTTATTGCAATCGGATGACCCGGCTCTTGTGATCGAATGCCTCAACGGCTATCGCCTGAAAGAGCGGATGCCCGATAACCTTGGAGAATATTCTGTGCCCCTTGGCGTACCGGAAGTATTGGAGCCGGGCAATGATGTTACCCTTGTTACTTACGGCTCTTGTGTAAGAGTAGCCCTGGACGCTTGCCGGATGCTTGAGAAACATGGCATTTCGGTTGAGTTGATTGACGTCCAAACCTTATTGCCGTTTGACCTGGAGCACCGGATTGTTCAATCCTTGAAAAAAACGAACCGCATTCTCTTTCTGGACGAGGATGTACCTGGCGGAGCAACCGCCTATATGCTTCAGCAGGTTATTGAAATTCAAAAGGGCTATCTCTATCTGGATGCGCCCCCGGTAACGCTGACGGCACATGCGCACCGGCCACCTTATGGCTCTGATGGAGATTATTTTTCAAAGCCAAATGCAGAAGATGTATTTGATGCCGTTCTTGGACTGGTGAAGGTATAGCATTAAGGTTTCCTCCACCTCAATGTCCCCTCTTCTTCTTCCAAATACCCTTCGTCGACCAAATATCCAACGGCGGTCAGTACTTTTTCTTCCTGTGCAGGTGGAAAAGATTTAACAAGCTGTTCCATGGACAAAGGACCAGCCTGGAGTACTTGTTGGATCCAGTCGCGGTAGGTATTAAACTGATCCGTTGAAATATCGGTTCGGGTTCGTCCGGTGCAAACGTCGCAGATGCCACAGTTTTTATCTGTTTCCTGCCCAAAATAATGCAGGAGCTGTCGGTTTCGGCAAGTAGGTGTTTCTGCGTAGGCTACTGCTTTGCGAATGCGTTCGAGGTGCCTGTTTTTGCGAAAAGCGTAAAGCTGCCTGTCAATATCCAGTACAGAGGCATCAACCCGTTCTTTGGTAAAAACCAGTTGGGGTTTTTCTTTCTGCCGTTTATAATCGACAATTCTGTCTTTGTGCAACAGATTCAGGGCCTTGTCCAGATCCCCTTTGGATAGGTTCAAAAAATTGGCCAACTGGCCTTCCCGGACGTTAATTTCGTTTAAAAAAGCGCCCTGATAGGTACGCAAAATGGCTTTAATAATGCGATCCAGCTTTGGATGCCGCAGCAGGTAGTCGTACAATTCTTCTTTGGTGACCAATATGCGCAGGGTTGAGGGAATCAAAACTGCCTCAGACAAGACAATCCAGCCTGCTTGCTCCAGTACTTTGAGGCAACTTAACACTTTTATGGCCTTAAAGGAGTAGTTTTTGCAAAACTCGGTCATGTCAAAATCGTAACCTTCCCCTTCGCCACTGCCAATGGCCAGTTGCAGATAACTGCCCAGCGCCCGGTAAACCTGCCTGATTTCTTCAATTTCCGGGAATGCAATTTCGTATTGTTCCTCCAGGGAACGGCGGTCATTGTCGTTGTACAGCAATACCGCATAAGCTTTTTTTTCATCCCTTCCGGCCCGGCCAGCCTCCTGGTAATAAGCTTCAATACTGTCCGGCAAGTCCATGTGTACCACAATGCGTACATCTGGTTTGTCAATGCCCATTCCAAAGGCGTTGGTACTAACCATGACGCGTACTTTGTTGGCAATCCAGGCATCCTGTTTGGCGGAACGGATTTCCGCACTGAGTCCGGCATTGTAAAAATCAGCGCTAATGCCGCGTTGTTTCAAAAAATCTGCAATGTCTTTTGTTTTTTTTCGACTTCTGACATAAACCACCCCGCTGCCACGCACTCTGGTCAGGATGTCGGCCAATTTTTCTAACTTATTGTCTTCATGCAAGACAGCATAGGAAAGGTTATCACGGGTGAAGCTTTTTTGAAACACATTGCTCTTTCTGAAAGCCAGTTTTTCCTGAATGTCATCCACCACCTGTTTAGTCGCAGTGGCCGTAAGCGCCAAAACAGGAACATCGGGCAGCCATTCCCTGATTTGGGCTATTTCTAAGTAAGGCGGCCTGAAATCGTAGCCCCATTGGGAAACACAATGCGCTTCATCTATAGCCAGCAGATTTACCTTCATTCGCCGGATGCGGGCTTTGGCCAGGTCAGTTGTCAGCCTTTCCGGAGAGAGGTAGAGGAATTTGGTGTTGCCGTAGGCGCAGTTGTCAAGGATGCGGTCAATGTCCTGATAAGCCATTCCGGAATAGATGGCCACAGCCGGAACATTCCTTTTCTGAAGATTGTAAACCTGATCTTTCATCAGGGCGATAAGGGGGGAAACGACAATGCAAATGCCCTCCCGGCAAAGTGCAGGTACCTGAAAACAAATAGATTTGCCCCCGCCTGTTGGCATCAGCGCAAGGGTATCTGCTCCGTCCAGAACAGACTGGATGATGTCGCTTTGAAGCGGCCTGAACTGATCGTATCCCCAATATTTTTTAAGAACGTCTTGCGGCGAAACGGACATAATGACATCTCTGAAAAACATGACATCCAAAGATACGGAAGTGGAACGACTCAAACAAAAAAGAAGCGGAACAGGATGTTCCGCCCCCAAAAACAACTCAAATCGTTAATTTTTCAATACCACCAATCAGCAATTGGCCGCATACTTTCATTTTTTTCCGGCTCCGCCGCTGGTTTATATTATTGTCGAAACCTGAGCGATCATTTTTTCTGCCCTGAATTTGAAATATTCGGGCTCAGCAATGAGGCAATAAATCAAATCACCGAACTGTGCACAACCACAGGTGATGGCTGGTTTGAGGTCGGGAGTACCAATACCTTTTTCAAGCAGGTACTGAACAGCCCGGCGAACCGCATGGGCCTCTTCGTTCAGATTGAAGTATTCGAGCAACATGGCAGCTGAAAGAATTGCTGCTGCAGGATTGGCGATATCTAAGCCCGCAGCTTGCGGATAAGAACCATGAATAGGCTCAAACAAAGCCGTCTTTGCCCCGTATGAAGCAGAGGGCAACAAACCCATTGAGCCTGCAATTACGCTGGCTTCATCAGAAAGAATATCGCCAAACATGTTGGAGGTCAACATGACATCGAACTGCGCCGGATACTGGATCAATTGCATGGCAGCATTGTCTACAAACAGGTAGTCCAGTTCGATATCGGGGTGATTTTTGGCCATTTCGCCAACTACCTCCCGCCATAACCTCGACGTTTCCAAAACATTGGCTTTATCTACCAGCGTTACTTTTTTTCGGCGTTTCCGGGCATAATCAAAAGCCATTTCCGCGATGCGCTCTATCTCGTAGCGCTCGTACACAGCCATGTCATAAGCACGGTTGCGGTCTTCGCTCCGGCCTTTTTCACCGAAATAAATATCACCGGTCAACTCGCGCAGGATGACCATGTCCACACCTTCAATCCGGTCGTTTTTCAAGGGAGAAAGGTGAGCCAGACTTTTGTACGTTGTTACAGGGCGTACATTGGCGTAAAGCCCAAGCGACTTACGCAGCTTCAGCAGGCCTTGTTCAGGCCTGATTTTCGCCGTTGGGTCGTTGTCGTATTTAGGGTGGCCAATGGCACCAAAAAGCACGGCATCAGATGCTGTGCAGGCGTTGAGCGTATTTTCAGGCAGCGGATCATTGTTGAGGTCAATGGCGATGGCCCCAACGTGAGCATAGACATAATCGAAATGGTGCTTGAAACGATCAGCTACCGCTTCCAGCGCTTTTACCGCTTGTGTGGTTACCTCCGGCCCGATGCCGTCGCCCGGCAATACGGCAATTTTCTTTTTCATACCGATTCTCGTTGTTTTTCAAATGCTGCAATTTCAGCTTTAAGGCTGAGCAGGTAGTCAATGTCGTCGTACCCGTTCAACAGGCACATTTTTTTGTAAGGATCTATGTCAAAATGGGCAGACAAACCTTTGGCGGGGATGCCAAAGGTTTGCTGCGAAAGGTCTACTTCAAATTCAGTAGCCGGATCTGCTTCAATGGCTTCAAAAACCTGGTTCAGGAATTCGGCAGAGACTTGCACCGGCAACAATCCATTGTTGATGGCATTGCCCCGGAAAATATCTGCAAAAAAACTCGAAACCACTACTTTAAAGCCATAATCATACAATGCCCAGGCTGCATGTTCTCTGCTGGAGCCACACCCGAAATTTTTTCCGGCTACCAGAATGGCACCACCATAAATCGGATTGTTCAGCACAAAATCCTGTTGTGGCGCACCATTTGCCTGGTAACGCCAGTCGCGGAACAGGTTTTCACCAAAACCATCCCGTGTGGTTGCTTTCAGAAAGCGTGCGGGGATAATCTGATCCGTGTCCACATCTTCAGCAGGCAATGGAACAGCAGTTGAGCGAAGTATTTGAAATTTTTCCATGAGCAGGTCTTACGAAATTTTCTGCGTATTGAACCGAATGACGCCAATTGATGCCAGTAGCATCAGAATTGGATAGGTAAAATCAAATTCAAACCAACGTTTTGCAAAATTGATTGAATCCGGAAATTTGTGGTGGTTGTTCTGAAACAATTCGCCCATCAGCAAAAAGCCAAGTGGAGAACTGTTGTGGGAATGGTCGCCGTTGTCAAAATTCTGGTATCCGTATTTGTGGCCGCACCAGTTGACCAAAGCGCCTTGAACCGGCCCGATCAGATAGTGTATCGGCAACAACAGCAACCACCAGGCAGATACATCCTGGAAGAAAATGAGGTAAAAATAAAACAGCGAATAGGCTACCCCCCAGCCAATGCGAACGATTAAGTTGTCGCCAAATTTATCCATGGCATTCCATACCGGCAGATTTTTGATGAACTGCGTATCCGGCAACCGGATGCCACGCACAAATTCATTGTAGATGTCGCGTGTTTTCAACATCATTTGAAAAACATCCTTAAAAAAATGTGGCGAATGTGGATCCTGTTCTGTATCGCTGTAGGCGTGGTGCATCCGGTGCATGACCGCATAAGCACGGGGGATTAAAAATGACGAGCCCTGAAACAGCCAGGTCAGGAAATAAAAGACTTTTTCGGTGATTTTGCCCATGCTAAACATTTGGTGGGAAGCATAGCGGTGC
>JABWAJ010000375.1 GCA_013361075.1 Saprospiraceae bacterium
CTACCACCAATGGCGCAGCCAGCCTGCTCAACTTCTTCAGGCCACAACACGTTTGGCTGCGACTGGTTCGGGACGGAAGCAACTTCGTTGGTTATACTTCACTGAACGGGGTTTTATGGGATTTTGCCTTCTCGACAACGATCAGTATGGATGGCTGTATTTACGCAGGTATTTTTGCGGAAAGCATCAACAATGCCGTTACAACCACTGGCACTTTCGATCAGGTGCAAATCATTGGCGATACCGATCCGTTGATTCAGGCACCACAAACGCCTGTGGCAGCTTCGGGGCTTTCGCCGGAAGTGTATCCTAACCCGACTACAGGGGAGGTAAACATTGACCTGCGTCGCTACGTAGTGCCGGTAGGTACAGTGAAAGTCTTTGATGCTTATGGCAAATTAGTCATACAGAAGCAGCTGGACGGATCAGCACTGTTCCGCATGAAATTGGACGGCGACGACGGCGTTTATTTCCTCTCCATTGAAGTAGAAGGAGAAGCGCCGGTGACGAAACGCGTGGTTATCGCGCATTAATTAAGATCAGAGGCAAAGGGCAAGTGGGCAAGTGGGCAAAGGGCATTATCTTTATTTGTAAGTGTTTTTCTATTTGCCCACTTGCTCTTTGCCCACTTGCCTTATTTCTAGGCAGCTTTCGCCAGCGGCTTGAAGCGAATAATCGTTTCGAACCCATCTTTCGCGGACTCCTCCATTTGACCATCTAATTGGAGGGTCAATAATTGCACGAGGCGGCTGCCAAAACCATTGTCTTTAGATGAATTGCTGATGGCCTGGAGGCCAACGCCATCGTCTTTGATGCGGAGTGCCAGGGTATTGCCATCCTGAGCCCGAAGGCTGATTTTGACCATTCCGGCCCGTCCTTCAGGAAAAGCATACTTGAGGGCATTGGTCACCAACTCGTTGACAATTAACCCCAGCGGAATGGCCGTATCAACATCCAATCCAACTTCTTCCATGTCCACATTGAGGGCTACTTGTTGATCCCTAAACCCGAAGGCCTGGAACAGGGTTTCGCCCAGGGTTTTGAAATAGTCTTTCATTTCAACGGTGGCCAACTGGTCGCCCTGGTACAATTTCTGGTGGATCAGTCCCATGGAACGCACGCGATTTTGGCTTTCCCGCACTGCTTCTAATGCGTTGGCATCTGTGAGGCCTGCCGATTGCAGGTTCAGCAGGCTGGAGATGGTTTGCAGGTTGTTTTTGACCCGGTGATGAATTTCTTTCAGCAGCAGTTCGTTTTCCTGGTTTTTCTTTTTCAGCAAATCATTGGCAGCACTCAACTGCGCATTGGATTTTTGCTTTTGACGAAAATTTCGATACCCTAAAAATAAAATCAGTGCCAATAACAAGGCAATCCCGCTAATGGCCCATTGCAGGGTATTTTGGCGGGAAATTTGGGCATCCTGTATGGCTAACCGGCTGTCTTTTTCAGCGGTTTCATACTTCGTCAGCAGCGAGGACATCATTTCATCTTTTTCGATACTTACCAAGCTGTCTTTTGCCACCTGGTACTTTTTGTGATAAGCTAAGGCTGATTTATAGTCCCCAAGTTTTTCATAAATCACACTGGTATGCAGGTAATTTTCAGAGAGGTTGGTTTTAAATCCAATTTTTTCAAAACCTTTAATGGCATTGAGTTTGTAGGGAAGGGCTTCTGCATATTTCCCCATCCGCATATAGACGTCACCGACATTGGCTTCTAAACTCAGGGTTATGCCATTCATTTGTGCGCTTTTCGAATAGGAGAGCGCCAGGTTATAATCGGCTAAGGCCTCCTGGTAACGCCCTAAGAGCTTCAGGGCATTCCCCCGTTCGTTGTAAAAAGGCGCCAACTCCCCCGGAGGGAAACCCATTTCCTTTGCCAGGGTCACCTTCCTGTCCATAAACTGATAGGCGGTTTTAAAGTCTTTTGTTTTGAATGAAGCCGACCCGGCTGCCCCGAGGCTGTACAGAAGCTGGCCTTTATCGCCAATTTTTTCAGCTGTGGCAATTGATTTTTGGGCATATGCCAGGGCTTCAGCACCCTTGTTTTGTTCGTATAAATCGTGGGAAATTTCCTCATAAGCCCTCGAAATGCCACTTTCATCCTTTAAGGCTTCCATGATGGCCAGTGCTTTCAGGTTGTAGCTCAGGGATTCCTCCAATCTCCCTGCATAGCGGCTGATATAGGATTTTTTAAACCAGGCCGAAGCTTCTCCTTTTTTATCCCCTTTTGCAACATAACCGGTCATGGCTTTTTCAAAATACAGGCTGGCGGAATCGAATTTCATAAGATTGGCATGGATTCTTCCAATCCTTTCATAAAACTTTGGCTCCTGCGCGTCCCGGGAATCCCGGGCAAGTTGGACACCCTGCCGGAGGTACTTCAGCGCTTCTTCGATATCAGACCTTTCTGCAAGACTGGCGATGTCTGCCAGTAAGTTTAGTTTTGCCTCCACCTGTGACGTCTGATTCAGGATGTTGATCAGGCTGTCTTTCTGGCGCACCACAGGATCACCGGGTTGTGCACAACCAACTGTAATCCAAAATATCGTAAAGAAAAAGCCACAAAAGAGAGACTTCATAAATTATGAGTTTAATCGTGGAACAAATGATACCCAAGGGGAATGGCTCCGTCCCAAATTCCCGGGTTGACAATTTTATGCATTACCGCAAAAAACAACGCAGCAATTTAGGAGGAGTTATCTGCTGTTTATCAAAACTCCCTGCAAATTGTTTTGTTACCTTTGCCTTATGGATTCCACCAGCCAGGAAAAGTAGTATGATTTTATGATGAATCCTGTCAAGATCCTTATTGTCGAGGACGAAATGATTATTGCTGCCGACATTTCTATGATGCTCAGTGGTCTGGGCTATGAAATTACTGGCATTACTCCGCGCGGAGAGGACGCGCTCAAAAGCATGGAAGCCACCCTGCCCGATCTGGTGCTCATGGACATCACCCTCAAAGGTACCCTTGACGGCGTGGAAACCGCCCGTTTGATTTATGAACAATATCAGACACCTGTTATCTTCCTAACCTCTCATACCGACGACGCGACTTTTGACCGCGCCAAAACAACACGCCCTTACGCTTTCATTTCCAAACCGTTCCAACCTTCTGATCTGCAACGCGCCATCGAATTGGCCATGGTTAGGCTGGCAGAAGAACACAGCGGACAAGCCCTCGTACATGTTGGCGGCCCTCAGGAGCATGCCTACATCCTCGCCGACCGCATCTTTGTGCGGCACAAAGGGAAAATGATAAAAATTTACCTCCAGGACATCCTTTTTGCGGAAGCAGAACGCAGCTATTGCAAAATATTCACCTGCGACACCGAATACCTCATGACCCTTTCGCTGGGGGCTTTGGAAGAAAAACTCAACTCCAGGGACTTCCTCCGCATCCACCGCTCACACATCATCAATGTCGCCAAAATTGACGCCATCAGCGACGGGTACAACTACGTCAATATTGGTCAGAAAACGCTGCCGGTAAGCCGGTCTTTTCAGGAAGAACTCATGCAGCGCCTCAAGGTCATTTAGTCCTTTATCGCAACCCTCGCCATTTCATTCGGAAGGCCAACGTGTTCACTCGGAAAGGGAAACGGCATACCCGGAAGATAATCATTGTCCCCTGCACTGAATTTCCGCAAGTTTGAAGATCAATAGACCAAATCTTCAAAAACTAAGCAGCAGTTTTCAAAAACTGTGAACAAACACCATTTCATCACCTATCGAATTCGGAAATTCATGTCACCAACACTTCCTTTATCGAACAGGCACTACGCCTTTGTCCTAATGGCAATACTTTGCCTCAGTGGCACCGCCCAGGCGCAAATTTCCATCCCAAACACCAGTTTCACTTACACCGAAACCTTCAACACCCTGCCCATTTCAGGCACCGGGCATACTGCCCTTCCTGCCGGCTGGGCTTTTTTCGAAACATCAAATGTATTTGGTGGAGCCAATATGATCTATCGGGCAGGAGACGCATCCGGGCCATACTTTCTGGTAACGTATGACACTTACAGTTTCGGCGCAACCGGAGATTCAGACAGGGCATTTGGAAGTGTAACAAGCACAACCCAGGATTCGATGAATTCAACAATCGGTGCCTGTTTTACCAACAATACCGGTTCCATCATTACTTCCATGACCGTAACCTATACCGGAGAAACCTGGCGGGTGAGTTCCCAAAACAGGCAGGACGGTCTAGTGTTTCAATACAACCAAAATACCACGGCCATCAACGGTGCAGGTACCTGGACGGCGTTTACGGCATTAGACTATTTTAACCCCGGCGCTCCGACCGTGGGCGGCGGTTCCCTCCGGCATTCAGCGGTGGTTTCAGCCACCATTTCCGGTTTAAACATCGCACCCGGCAATACCTTTTGCTTCCGGTGGTTGAATTTTAATACACCTCCGGCGACTCCCAATCAGGAAGACGCCCTCGGTGTTGATGATTTTTCTTTGAGTAATATTGTTGTTTGTACCCCGCCTGTCGTCACGGCGCCCACCGTTACGCAACCTACCTGCGTCGCCCCATCTGGCGGCGCGATCACCGTAAATGCTACGGGCATCAGTACGCTGGAATACAGCGTTAACAATGGTAGCACCTGGAGCACCAATCCTGTTTTTAGTGGCCTTGCTGCAGGGAATTACCATATCAAAGTACGTCTGCAGGCCAACCCGGCTTGCGAAACCACCTACGGAAGCAACCCCGTAGTGCTAAGTCCGCCATTTACCGCCTCCACCACTACGGATACCTGGACGGGCTGTGTATCCACCAACTGGGCCACGCCCGGCAACTGGGCGGATGGCAGCGTACCTACGGCTGTAGATAATGTGACGATACCCAATGTGGTCAATGCCCCTGTCATCATGGGCGGCACGGCGGCAGTAGCTAAATCGGTATTGGTACAGGCAAGCGCTGTATTCACCATCCAGGCAACAGGTAGTTTAGCAATTAATGGTGCCACGGGGTTTGCTTTAGAGAATTTCGGCATCTTAGACAACAGCGGTACGATACGGGTAGGCAATATCTCAACGGTTGCCAACATAGGCATCGTGCATCGCGGTGGCGGTACGTTGAACAACAAACCAAATGGCTTGATTCAAATTGACCGCACGGGAGGAGCTGAAGCCTTTTATACTTCCGGAGTAGTGAACAACGAAGCCACTATTAATATCGGTATAAATGCCACCGTTTCAGGAAATGGCATTTCAGTTGATGGCGGTATTTTCAACAACAAACCGGGCGGATCAATCCAAATTGAACAAACAACAGGCTATGGCGTTTTTACGGGCGGCAATGGAGGCGTTTTTAACAATAATGCTACTGGTAGTATACGCATCAATCGTATTTCCGGTATCGGGGTAATAAACTTTAGTACTTTTTACAACGCAGGCACATTAACTATTGGCGATATCGCCTTTTCTGGCCAGGATGATATTGAGAACTATGCAACCTTTACCAATGCTTCCACAGGAATTATTTCCGTTGACAGAGCATTCTCAAATGGTATTTGGCATATCACGGGTACCTTTCAAAATAGTGGAAAAATCACCGTAGGCTCTATTGCCAATACCGGGACGGGCATTCTCAGTTATGTCCCATTCACAAACAGTGCCGGAGCAGAAATCCACATTGACCGAACGCCTAATGGAATTGTCAGTACCAACGCATTTACCAACGCGGGCTTAATCCGGATGGGAGAAAATGTGCCCTTGACGGGAAGTGGTATTGTGAATACAGGAGTGGCTGCAGTCCTTAACAACAATGCCGGTGGTGATATTAGCATTAAGCAAACAGGCTTGGATGCGGTGCAAAATTCCACAAACGCTACTTTCAATAACAATGCGTGCGCCACGATCACTATTTTTGACAATCTGAGTAATTCGGGCTCTTTTACAAATACAGGCCTGTTTACGGTCAATACAACACAAACGCACACCAATTCGGCT
>JABWAJ010000376.1 GCA_013361075.1 Saprospiraceae bacterium
AATGCGCTTGTCAGCCTTCAGGGTGGCGAAGATACCCAATCTTACGCCCAGGTAGATAAGGTCTGTTTCAACGGAACAGTTGTTACATCAATCAGAGATCCGCACCAACAACGCCAACTCCGTCTTTATCCCAACCCCAACTCCGGTGCATTTACCCTTGAGCTGTCGCAAGCTGCCACGCCTGGCATGACTTTCCGCATCATTGGCCTCACGGGGCAGGTTGTGTTGGAAAAAATTGCTGAAGCGGGCAGTGCGCGGCAAACACTGGAAGCTGGCGCTTTGCCGGCGGGACTGTATTTTGTGCAGGCAGTTGAGGATGGCCGGATTGTTGGGGTTGAGAGATTTGTGAAGCAGTAAGTAAGGTGCAAGGGGCAAGGGGCAAAGGGCAAAGGGCAAAGGGCAATTTTGTTTCGTAAAGCTTGATGTTTTCGCAATCAAACAAATTGATTTTACGAAACCATTCCATCTTACGGAATTATTGCCTTTTGCCCTTTGCACCTTGCCCCTTATTAAACAACTCCTTAAAAATTATCAGGGATGAAATGAAAGCTCAACAAGATTTTGAATTTTCCATCCCGCTGACGGTGCAGGAGGCCTTGCAGCGCTTGCAGGATCGAACAAAAGAAAGTGGGATACCCGGCAGTTTTTACGGTTCGGTACAGGGCAACCATTTTTTTCTGCACCAGGAAGCAGGTGCCTACCGCAACGAAACCATGGACGACCCGCAAATTACGGGCTATATCCTGCCCTTAGCGGAGGGTTGCCGTGTTCACGTCAGAATCAGGGTACCCGAGCACACAGAAGGAAGTGCCAGATTTGGAGCCTTTGCCTTGATTGCTCTGGGTGGCGTGTTGCTGCTCATCAGATTTTCACCCGAAAGCCATGAAGAGAGCATGCCCCAGGGGGACTGGATTCAGTTTTTGTTCGATGTTGCGATCATGGTCAGTATGGCTGCAGGTGGTTGGCTGGCCTGGAAAAAGTTTGAAGATAAAGACAGGCCGCGGATATTGGGAGAGTTTCGGGCGTTGCTGGAGGGGTAGGATTGACACGAAGAAAACTGCTCGCCAGGGTCTTCGACCCAATGCGGGCTGTCGGCTAGTCTCTGACTGGCGAAGAAAATGACAGAATACAAACACAAACGCATCGCACCACAACTTGTTTCATCCATAGTAACCTGTCGGAATCAGAATTCCCAAAATTCTAAAATGCTCAGAATACAAGGCGTGTAAATTCTGAAAATTCTCTAATCCTGCGAATCCTGATCCCGAAAAAATAAACCAACCCACACGATGAAAAAACACATCCTCCCCACCCTTCTCGCCCTCGTCCTGAGCCTTTCCGCTCAGGCTCAATCCTGTCTGCCCGAGGGCATCACCTTCTACACCCAGGCGGAGGTGGATCAGTTTCCGGCGCTCTATCCGGGATGTACAGCAATCGGGGGGGACGTGTACATGCGGCCTCCGGGCGTGGTGAATTTAGACAGCCTCATCGGACTGATAAGCATCGGGGGTGATCTGATTATTGATGCCAATCTCGTCAGCCTGCGCGGATTAGACAGCTTAACCAGCATCGGAGGGAGTCTGTTAATGCACTATACGAGTGTACCCGATATGAGCGGTCTGAACAAACTGCAGTCTATCCAGGGGAAAACGTGTGGATAGAGAACAACCCACAACTCAGCAGCCTGCAGGGCTTGGAAAGCATAAGCTCATTGCCCAGCCTGTATCTTTCGAATAACGACGCCCTCGTTTCTCTTGCCGGACTGGATAACCTGAAGACTACAACCGGGCCTCTGGAAATCAAATACAACGACAACCTGACCAATATCAATAGTTTGGCCAACCTCAGCAGCGTCGGCGGGAATTTCCGCTTGGATCAAAGTCCGCTGATCACAGATTTGCTGGCGCTGTCCAATGTCAGCCACTGGGGCGGGGGCGTCCAGATTTAAGGCAACAATGGATTGACCACCCTGCAGGGGCTATCCAACCTGGATTCGATTTACGGCGATCTGCGCGTGAGTTCCAACGGTTTCAACATGCACGATTTATTGCCGCTGAGCCGGGTTACGACCGTAGGTGGCGACTTGTTTATTGCAGCCAACAACGGGCTGTATGGACTGGAAGGCCTGGAACAACTGAGTACCGTGGGCGGCGACTGCTCTGTGAGCGGCCTTTTTATGACTTCACAGGCCTGAACAATCTCCGCAGCGTGGGCGGCGATGTAGATATCTCGCAAAACGACCTTATGAATAGCTTGCACGGCCTGGATTCCTTACGCACGATCGGCGGCCTGCTCGGCATTTTTGGCAACAACATCCTCCTGAACAACCTGGATGGACTGCACAGCCTTGACTCTGTAGGCGGACGGCTTATCATTTCGGAGAATGCTCAGTTGTATGGTCTGAGCGGTCTGGAAGACCTGCAGCATGTTGGCGGCGTATGGCGGGTAGCAGGCAATCCCACCCGGGCTATGGCCACATTCAGTACCGTGAATCCGATCCCCGGTATGAAGCGCTTTGAGTTGTTCGATACTGGCGGCAGGCTCGTTCGGCTCGCCAGATTCGAAGGGCAGTCTTTTGAATTCCACCGGGAGTCGCTGCTGGCAGGCATGTATTTTTTCAGCATCGCAGATGAGCGGGGACGGAGGTTTGACGGGAAGATTGTGGTGATGGATTAACACAGAAGGGTGAAAAGTTTTTCTTGCACGGGTTTGTCACAAGCTCCCTGTTTTCTACTTATTAAAAATAACAAACACACTAAATCTCAAATTTATGTTCAAAAAACCATTTTCTTTTTCCGGCCGAATTGGCAGAACGGAATTTGTACTCAGCGCAATGATCCTCGCCATTTTTGTATGGGTGTTTCTCGATACTATAGAAGATGGAGAAGCCATCTGGATGTATTTCGCACTTGCAATTTTGTTGTGGTTTAAGTTAGCCCAGGGCACAAAACGGTGCCACGATATGGGTTGTAGCGGCTGGCATCAGCTTATCCCTCTCTTTGATATATTGATGCTGGTTTCTGAAGGGGAAGAAGGTGCCAATGAATATAATGAGGTTCCCAAAGGCCGCATGGCACATCAAGAAGCGCTGAGTAAAGGGGTAGACAGACGAAAAATCAAGAAATAAATCTCCACAAATCTGTTTTCAAAAATTCGCTACTCCATGAAATTCATTATTCTTATTATCGGGTGAAAGTTGCTTTTTTCTATCGCAAGAGCCCTGTCCATTACCACCATTCTGTGCCTGGCCTGCTGCTTTCGCAGGCTTTCGCCCAAAAGCTTCGAGGTCAAACATAAAAATCATCAGCTTTTTCACAATTCCATGTTTGAACACTTATTCAAACATAGTTGAACCATACAATGCAGCGGTTAACCTTTTAAAAAAGGAGGCTAATAAGCTGCAAAATTTCACCACAATAAATCCATGCCAAACATCATGACTACTCCTTCAAACACCAGTAAAATTAACGATAAAATCAATTTCCACCTTTCAGATTCTGGAAGAATCGACTCTAAAAAATATACGCTCTATGAGGTGCTTATTGACCCGAGATTGGACAAATTAAGCCTTGAAGAAAGGTTGGCCATCTTCAATAGTTTCTATGAAGACGCAGACAGGAACAATTTTATCAGTAGCAGGCGCTATGTAGTCAATAGCTCGGCGGTTGAACGGAATATTTTTGATCCATCGATTAACCAGGTGGTCCGCGTGGTGAATTTTGGCTCGAATGACTATCTCAATATGAGCCAGCACCCTCGAGTAATCAATGCAGCAATTCAAGCGCTGGAGACCTACGGAGCAGGTTCAGGCGCATCCTGTATCACCACGGGTCGAACAAAAGTGAAGACCGATCTGGAAGAAGAAATTGCAGAGACTTTCGGGCGTGAAAAAGCGCTGGTTTATCCCGCGGGCTTTATGACCAACACGGGTGTGTTGTCCGGACTTTTGCGGAGCAACGATATTGCTATTGTGGATATGTTGGCCCATGCGAGCATCATGGATGGTGTGGAGAGCAGGAACAAAATTTTTTTCCGTCACAATGATATGCGTTCGCTGGAAAGTGCAATAACCAAGTCGAGCAGCCAATATGCCAACAAAATTGTGGTCGTTGACGGAGTCTACTCCATGGATGGGGACATAGCTAACCTACCCGAGATCTCAGGGTTATGCAAAAAATACAACTGTAAACTGATGGTAGACGAGGCGCATGCTTTTGGAGTCATTGGAAAGAATGGTCTGGGGATAACGGATCATTTCAGCATGCCCCCAAACAGCATTGACATATTAGTAGGCACTTTGAGTAAAGCGATTGGCAGTGCGGGTGGTTTTGTTACCGGAAACAAAGATTTGATCAATTACCTGCGGTTCGCCAGCCGGCCTTATTTTTTTACGACCGCTCCCTTTATACCCGCAATGGCAGCGGCCCTCGAATCCATTCGGATTATCAAATCCGATGAGCAACGGCGGAAAAACCTTTGGACGAATATCGGCTATTTCAAATCAAAAGTTCTGGGGGGCGGTTTCAATATTGGCCCTGCAGAGACGGCCATTTTTCCAATCATATTGGGTAACCACAACCATGTGATTAAGGCTGCTCAGATCATGGGCAGCAACGGAGTATTGGTACTTGGTGTGGCGTATCCGGCAGTTTCGAAAAAACAAACAAGGATCAGAATGAATGTCAGTTCGGAAATGATACAGGGCCAACTCGACAAAGGCTATGACGAGCTCTGCAATGCCATCAGGCAGGTTAAATTGGAGGAGTTGGCCAACACTACTGCTTAGAAGTCTGATCCGGCTGTATTCAATTTTACCTGGCAAAATACGATTGGTGTTTGTCGGACTACAGCTATTTAAGGACAACCCAAGCCTCAGGAATATTTGGTGTGTGAGCTTTACCGTTGCCTCGGTTTTGACGGCCATCATCCAATGGAGAAGATCCCGGTGCCTCCTGCTGGCAGAACCAGACCGGCTGACCATCGAAGTGATAAAAAAGGGGTATGGAATATCTTTAGCCAAGTCTGTTTTTCTTTGGTCGGATTTAACGGCTTTCAGTTATGACGACGGCGGAACAGACAGCAGCGAATCGTTGACCCTAAAATGGCAGAACCATTCCCCGACGAGCTTCTCGGGTAAAGAGATGAAAGCATTCCTCGAATACCTCCGGGCTTTCTTCCCAAAAAAAGAAAAAAGCGCATTCGGGATTGAGTTGTTCTGATCCTTTCGGTAGCGTCCGCCATTCTATTTGATTGTTCCAGAAGGCTCCCGGCTTTACATCAAGCAAATGTCAGAATTTCCGCTATCCAAAACTTACGTGTGGTGACACAAAAATAATTTTTTCTGTGTAAGCAATTTTGCTTATATTCGCAATATGAATACTCAATTAGATCTCATCAAAGGTATCCATCCTGGTTTCATCCTTGAACGCGAACTGAAACAACGGCAATTGCGCAAAGGCCGGTTTGCACTTTCCATACAAGAGTTTCCACAAACATTGGGGGCTATTACCAAAGGTAAGCGTGACATGAATACGGCACTTGCTTTAAAAATTGAAAAAGCCCTCGGACTTGAGGAAGGCTATTTTATGATGTTGCAGGTATATTATGATATAGAGCAGGAGAAGCAAAAGCAAAAGGCAGAACATCCTGATTTGACCAGGCTAAGACCCGTTTTATTCTGGGATACCAAAATAGAAACTGTGAATTGGCAAAAACAAAAAAAAGCCGTTATCAAAAGAGTATTTGAGCGGGGAAATGATATTGAAAAAGAAGAGATTACGCGGTTCTATGGGAAAGAAACCATTGATCAGGTATTAAGCGCCAATGAATAATAAATTGTATACCGAGGTAGTTACCCCACAACTATTGAGTATTTTGAAAACGCTCATGGTATCTCGCGCATTTGATGATTTCAGGCTGGTTGGAGGCACCGCATTGAGCTTATACAGAG
>JABWAJ010000008.1 GCA_013361075.1 Saprospiraceae bacterium
CATCGGTGGTATCTTCATGGCCGTAGCCCAGTTTATGCTGGCAACCAATGCTACCATGGGCGATGAAACGATGCTGTTTTTTACCGCTTTAGGGCTGCTGGCAGTAGGCAATGGATTTTTCAAACCCAATATTTCCAGCTTCCTTGGTACTTTTTACGATCGAAACGACCGCCGGAAAGACAGCGCCTTCACTATTTTCTACATGGGGATCAACGTGGGTGCTTTTCTGGCACCCTTAACGTGCGGTTACCTCGCTGAGCGGCACTGGTCACTTGGCTTCTTTGCTGCCGGCATCGGCATGTTGCTGGGTATCATCGTTTTCTGGCGGAACATGCGCCTTTATGAAGACAAAGGCAATCCGCCAGATGAGGTTGCCATGAAAAAACCGGTATTCCTGGGATTGAATTCACAATGGTTGATTGTGCTGGGAGCCCTTGCTTTTGTCCCGTTGTTTGCTTTTCTGATCAATGCAGAAGGCGTTACGACTTACATACTGATCATTGTGGGCGTTGGTTGCATTGGCTACCTCTTGTACACCGCCTTTACCTCTGAAGATAAAGCTGACGGGCAACGGTTACTGGCATTTATTGCGCTGTTCTTTTTCCACATGATCTTCTGGGCGCTCTTCGAGCAGGCTGGTGGTTCTTTAAATATTCTTACTGACCGATATGTGGAAAAGCATGGCGTAGAAACAGGTCAGTTTCAGGCCCTTAATGCCCTTTATATCATTTTGTTGGCCCCTGTTTTTACCTGGATTTGGGCCAAATTGCACAAAACAGGCAATGAACCACGAACGCCCATAAAGTTCTTCTTTGCTTTATTGCAAATGGCGCTTGGCTTCTTTGTGATCGTATTGGGGATAAAAAGCATTATTGATACTGCTGAAACCGGAGCGCTGATTCCCGTTATCTTCCTGTTGGTGATGTACCTTTTCCATACAACAGGGGAGTTGAGTTTATCCCCGGTCGGGCTATCCGTTGTCACCAAGTTGTCGCCTGCAAAAACAGTAGGTTTTGTTATGGGGGCCTGGTTCCTTTCGATTGCCTTTGGGCACAAAATCGGTGGTTATCTGGGGCAGCTCACTTCGCCTCCTGAAGGAGCAAGCAAAGCTGAAGAATTGGGCCTTTTTGCTCAAGTGTATATGAACTCGGGCGTTTATATTGTGCTGGGAGCTGCAGCATTTCTGTTGATTGTTTCTCCTATCCTGAAAAAGTGGATGCACGGGGTGCATTAATCCCATCGCAGTAAACTCAAAATGCCGGACACCTCAACGTGCTTCCGGCATTTTGTTTTCAGGCTTTTGGCTTTTTCATTCTTTGAAACCAAACCAACCATTCAATGGACAACTTCTTCAAACAACTGAACGTGCTTTTTTATGCGCTTACCGCCGGGCAATTGTTGTTTTGTGCCGTCGCTCTCTTCCTCAGATCGCAGGGCGCCGAAGCCTTCAATGAAGCTTCGCAATTCGACAACACCCTCACCATGGTGACGCCTTTTTTGGCACTCGGCGCTTTCACAGCAGCCTGGTTCGTACACAAAATACGCACTGCTCAGGGGGGGCAGCAAAAGGAATTGGGCGAAAAAATGCAGCATTATCGCCTCACCGTATTGCTCCGCTCGGCAATGATTGAAGGAGGAAACATCATACTGCTCATCGTTTACCTGCTCAGCGGGCGCCCGATTCACCTGGCGTGGTTTGCTGCCGGCGTGTTGCTATTCCTGTATTTCCGGCCTTCCCGCGACAATTTTGTACGAGATTATCAGCTTTCCCTTGAAGAAGAGAGCCAGCTTAGAAAAAACTCCTGAAGCATTCAGACAACAACATCCATTCATTACCATTAAAATTCACCTATTGTTATGAAAACTATTGCCACACACAAATTGCTGTTGGCTGCCCTCGTTCTGGCGGCTTCCTGCAAACCATCTACTCCTCCGGAAACGGAAGCCAAAGGCCCCTTTCTGGACCTGGCCGGGCGCGATACCTCCGTAAGGGCACAGGACGATTTTTTTACTTATGCCAACGGAGCCTGGTTTAATCAGGTTGAAATTCCTGCCGACCAAACCGGCTGGGGGTCCTTTTATACTTTGTATGAAGAGAATCAGAAAAAAACCCGGCTATTGCTGGAAGAAGTAGCTGCTGCTAAAGCCCCGAAAGGTTCTGTTGAACAAAAAGTAGGCGATTATTATGCTGCCGCAATGGATACCATGACCATCGAAAAACTGGGATACGACCCCATCAAAAGCGAATTGGCCAAGGTAGATGCCATCAAAACTGTACAGGATTTACTGGATTTTATTGCCACCCAGGAATACAACCGCGGTGGAGCTTTTATCGGCATAAACGTCTACCCTGACGACCGCAGAAGCGACATCAACCGCCTGAATTTGACCCAGGCTGGTACCGGATTGCCGGAAAAAGATTACTATTTCAAAAAGGACGGCGCTACCAAAGCCATTCGCGACGCCTACGTGAAGTACATGGTCGAAATTTTCACCCTTACCGGTGAAACTGACCAGGCAAAAGCCGGCCAACGCGCCGCCGCCATCCTGAAATTAGAAACCGAAATCGCCAAATCGCACAAGTCGCCTGTGGAGTTACGCGACCCAATAGCCAACTACCACAAATACGTTGTGGCAGACCTGAACAAAGAAACCCCGAACATCAACTGGACGAATTTTATGAGCAAAATGGGGATCAAAACCGACACCATCCTCGTAGGGCAACCAGCTTATTACAAAAGCCTGAGCACACTACTGAAATCTACCCCTATCGAGGTGTTGAAAGACAAACTGCGCTTCAGCTTAGTTGACGATGCCGCCAATTACCTGAGTTCCCCGTTTGTCCATGCAAAATTCAATTTCTACAAAATACTCACCGGCCAACCTGAACTTCAGGAACGCTGGAAACGGGCCGCCGCACAAACCGATAACCACCTGGGCGAATTGCTGGGGCAGCTCTGGGTGAAAAAATATTTCCCTCCGGATGCCAAAGCCCGCATGCTGACAATGGTCAACAACCTGCAAATCGTTTACAAAAAACGCATTGAGCAATTGGACTGGATGAGCCCGGAAACAAAACAAAAGGCTTTAGCCAAACTCAACGCCTTTTTGAAAAAAATCGGTTACCCTGATCAATGGGAAGACTATTCGGATGTCACCATCTCCCGTGACAATTATTACCAGAATGTCCTGTCTGCACAACGCCATGTCTGGAATAAAAACCTGAAAAAGGTGGAACAGAAAGTGGATAAAAATGAATGGCAAATGACGCCGCCAACTGTAAACGCCTATTACAATCCCTCTTTCAACGAAATCGTGTTTCCTGCCGGGATTTTACAATCGCCGTTCTTCAATTTTGATGCAGATGATGCCATCAACTACGGAGGCATTGGTGCCGTAATCGGACACGAAATGACCCACGGTTTTGATGACCAGGGCAGCCAATACGATGCTGACGGCAACCTGACTGAATGGTGGACCAAACAAGACCGGGAGCGCTTTACAGAAAGAGCGGGCATTGTGGTGAGTCAATACAATGGATTTAAGGTGTTGGATTCCCTGAATGTGAACGGTCAGCTGACTTTAGGAGAAAATATCGCTGATTTAGGCGGGATTACTCTGGCTTACGAGGCGTTCAAACTTACAGAGCAAGGGAAGTCTGATGAAAAAATTGACGGATACACGCCGGATCAGCGATTTTTTATGAGCTGGGCAAATGTCTGGCGCATCAAAGACCGGCCGGAACAATTGCGGATGCGCATCAATGTGGACCCGCACTCGCCGGAACAGTTCCGGACCAACGGCCCCTTGATGAATTTTGAGCCTTTCTACCAGGCATTTGGCGTTAAGGAAGGCGATAAGATGTACCTCCTTCCGAAGGATAGTGCAAAGATTTGGTAAGCAGAAGCGAATTGGCTGTAAAAAAATATTGGGCGCCCCGAAAATTCGGGGCGCCCAATATTTTTTGTCCCTTTTTTGACAGAGAAAAAACCTTTACGGCTTTATCTTTTCCTTTTGCCAACGGGAGATATTAGGGCAATTGTTGTACAAATCATCCACGGCAATGTAGGTAGATCCTGTTTTTTCATCCACCCAGTTGCTGATGAATTCACTTTGCTTCGCCTGAATGGCAGCTTGTTGTATTTTGGAATAATCCTGTTTCAGGTTGGCGCGGTGCGGTACCGTGCGCGACTGCAGGAGAATGATCCGGAAATAGGAATCGCCCGAAGGATCTGTGAATTCAAACGGCGCAGTAATGCCCCCAACTTTCATGGTGTCTATGGCAAAATAAATATCCGGGTCCAGGTCGCCCACTTCAAAAAAAGTATTGCCGGTAGCACTGTTGACCATACGGCCGTCGTTGTTGTAGCTCTGGACATTTTTATCAGAAAAACGCTTCACTGCTACCGAAAACGAAAGCGAATCCTTGAGGATCAACTGCCGAACCGAATCCAGGTGGTTGCGGGCCAGCTGGATGTCTTCTTCTGTAATTTCAGGCCTTACCAAAATGTGCCGAACGTGAATGGAATTGCCCCTGCGTTCAAGCATCTGGATAATGTGGAACCCAAATTCGGTTTCAATTACCGGCGAAATTTCATCTTTTTCCAATTTGTAGGAGGCTGCCTCGAACGCGGGTACAAATTTGCCGCGTTTGCTCCAACCCAGATCGCCGCCGGCACGGGCCGAGCCGTCGTCGGAATATTTTTGGGCCATTGCTTCGAAGGTTTCTCCTCCCTCTGTAATGCGTTTACGGATTTCTTCCAGTTTTTCGACAGACTTTTTCCGCTGTTCGGCATTGATCTGGGGCTTGTACACGATTTCGCCGATTTCCACTTCCGAATTGAAGTACGGCAAACTATCCCGGGGAATCTGGTCAAAGAATTTTTTTACTTCCGAGGGCGTCACCGTAATGCCGGTCATGACTTTTGAGCGCATGCGTTCTACCAGCAACTGGTTGCGCAGATCCTCGCGAAACTGTTCCTTTACCTGGCTGATCGTTTGGCCGTAATAGGCTTCAAACTGCGTCATGTCGTTGTTCATCAGGGTGAGGATGCGGTCAATGCGCGCATTGAGCTGTGTTTCCACTTCATCATCGCTCACTTCCACACTGTCTAATTTTGCCTGATTGAGCAGCAACTTGGTCACTAAGATGTTGTCCAGAATGGCACAACGGGCATCCGGGGGAATTACCCCGCGTTGGGCCTGCATCAGGGAGTGTTGTTCTTCCACATCGGAAAGCAGTACGAGCTCACCACCAATGGTAGCCACCACTTTATCAATTACCTGCGGCTGAGCCAGCAATACGCCCGATAGAAGGGGCATCAAAATAAAAATACAAATCAAATATCTCATGGATGGCGATTAAGTGCATTTGAGCGAAAGGAAGGGATGTATGGGCAACGTCAGTTTTCTTCGTAATAAATCTGGACATTACTCCGCCGTACAGCGCGCTCGTACATCTCTTCCTTTTTTTGTTCCAATAGCTTTATTTTGCGTTGATGCAAAATATATTTCCGGGCCTGTTCTTCAATATAGGCAAGCGGGGCAATGTCTTTTCTGTTTTTTACTTCAAAAACTTTAAACAGGTATTCAAACTGCCCGTCGCGTTGGATAAAATCCAGTTTGGTACTGATGTTGTCTGCTGTAAGCGTTCCCCTGGGTAGTTCATCTGCAATATCTTCCACGCTGTACCAGGTTGCTTTGTCTAGCAAATGCGCCTCAGCATAGTTGTTGCAATAGTTGACCAGCGCCGTAAAATTCTTCTTGTCATCACTCTTCGACCAAAGGTCTCTTAATTTCTCGGCATCTTTTACCGGCAGGGGCACTTTCACTAAATAACACCGGACAATAGGCGTTTCCAGCTGGTATTGTTCTTTGTTTTTTTCGTAAAAAGCCCGCAGTTCATCCTGCGTAATGATCGAATCGAGCAGTTCCTCCACAAGTATTTTTTCGTAATTGTTGCGGATGAGCGAAGCGCGATAATCCCGAACCAGTTTATCAATATTGAGGTCGCTGGGAATATTGCGCTCCGCTTCGTGCAGCAACAAGGCTTCGCGGATCCACCGCTCGGCATAAGCACTGATGATCAGCGCACTGTCGGCAGAAGAAATGCCCTCCGGGAACATTCCGTCTAATTCAGACAGGTACAGCATCTTGTTGTTGGCTTTGGCCAGCAGCTTGTCCGCAGGGGCTTTTTCCCCGATCCACTGGCACGAAACACCGCAACAAAGACAAATCAACAGTGCGCTGACAAATGTTATGAGCTTCAGTCTGTTCATTTTTTCTTAACCAGACTTTCCAATACTTTTTCGTTCACTTTCACTGCGTAGCTACTTTTCAATTCTTCCACCCACTTGCGCTCCAGGGTATCCTGGTAATCCGCTACCACATAACCCCGTGCCTCTGAAAGTGTTTTTTCCGCAGGTGGCAGCAAATCTTCAATTTTGAAAAAGCGAATCGTTTTGGTACGTGCATTTTCATCTACCGGCCCAATTGCACTTTTTTTCCACTCTATACCCTTCAACTCCTGGCTTTTCCCTTTTTCAAAAGTGCGTGATTCAACATTCACCACAATTTTTTCTTCTGTGTTGAATTTCGTCTTCACTTCATCAGGGCTGTGTGTTGCCGCATACGCATGAATGGCTTCTACCTGGTCTTTGTTTTCGATGCTGATGCGGTAAACGCTTGCTACAGCCCGTTCTTCCCAACGGTATTTGCCTTTGATCGTTTCAAAAAACTTAGCCAGGCCGAGGCTGTCTTCTGATGCTTTGTCCCAAACCAACACCTTGGTTGCTTCAAACAACAGGATGCCTTCTTCGTATTCCCGCATCAGTGCTTTGAAGTCAGGGTATTTGGCTTCCAGTTGCGTTTCCTCGTATTTCATGCACTGTTCGTTCACAAATTCCTGGTAAAGCGCCTGGGCTGCTTTTTGCACGTCGCCTGTTTTGGCCTGACGAACGCGGGTTGCGCCGGCACGGCCGAGGTAATCCGTAAAATCGCCCAGCGTCACTTTAAAATCTTTGCCCAACTTAAACAACAGCTCCGGAGACTTTACTTCGGGTGCTTTCCACTTAAAGGTCAGGAAGGTATCGGCCAGCGTCGCAACGAAATTATTAAGGGGTCCGGGATACTCCGTAAACTTAGCATCGCGCTTGATGCGTTCCAGCATCGCCATTTTAGCCTGATCGAACCGACCATCCTTTCTGATGGCATTATCTAAACGACTCTTTTCTGTGCTGTAAGGTTGTATGTCTTTTTTACTGATGCGCTTGATGATGTGCCAGCCAACGCTGCTTTCGAAGGGCATGGTGTATTCGCCGTCTTTTTTCAGCCCGAAAGCAGCGTCTTCAAACGGGCGCTCATAGCGGTTGATGCTGATGAAACCAATATAACCGTTGCGCTGTGCAGTTGGGGCATCTTCCGACAGGGATTGCGCCATTTTGTCAAAATCGCCACCGGTTTTCAGCACCTGGTAAATGCTGTCAATCCGCGTTTTGGCAACAGCACGGTCGTTTTCTGTTTTGCGGATCAGAATGTGTGCGACTTCTACTTCGCCACGCGCCGGACGGCGGGCATTCACCTTAATAATATGGTAGCCGGCATTGCTGCGCAGCGGGCTGGATAATTTTCCTTCTGGCAGGGTGTACGCAGCATTTTCCAGTGCATAAAGCCCGGCAGGAAATACTGCTGTAATGAAACCGATATTGCCGCCATTGCGGGCAGCCGATTTGTCGTCCGACATTTCCCGTGCAACCACTTCAAAAGGATCGCCGCCTTCCAGCCTTTTTTTGATGTCGAGTGCTTTTTGGTAGGCCGCCAATGTGTCGGCCGGCGTCGGTTCCGGCTTAAGCACCACAAGCACGTGGCTGATGTCCACATCCTGCTTGATCCGCTCATAAGCTTCCAGCAGCAGTTTTTCAGTCACTGCTTTGTCAATCAGGTAAGAATCGGCGAGCTGCCGGCGGTAGCCATTCAGTTCTTCTTTCAACTGGGATACGGTATCGAGATGCATGTCTTTGGCTTTCTGTACCTTCAGTTTAAATTTGGTGTACAGATCCAGGTATTCATCTAACGATTTTTTAGAAAAGTCTGCATTTTTGCCGTTCGTTTTGCTGTAGATATACGTAAACTCGGAAACGTGAACCGGCGTATTTTCTACAGTGAACAGTACAGGATCATTGGCCGTTTGTGCGGCTGCCGACAATGTCAGGAGCGTGGCAGCTCCAACACACATCAATACTTTACTCATCATTGCGATTCTATTTTATGTTTAGCCTACGTTTGTGAAAGAATTCGGTTTCCCAAGTGGGTAAAAAAACGCCGCAAAATTAGTAAATATTTGACAGCGAGCCTCGAATAATTCAGAGAAGGCGGCTCTGCGTCATCTAAGCTACAAATACAAAACCTGTGAAATACTCCACACAGGCTGTGGAGAAGTGTGCAAAAACCGGGCCGGTATTCCACAGCTTTCCAGATCGCCCCTCCTTCCCCTGTGTTGGTAACAGTGGATAACTTTAAAACTTGTGGAATACCCCGATTTTATCGACAGTACCCGTCGTGTTTTCCACCATCCACTTTTGAAAAAGTTATGCTGTGCAAAACATATCCACAGGATGTCGAAAAGCTGGCAAGGTATTGATAATGGTGATTTTTGTGTGTTAACAGAGTGTGAATAACCCCGGAGGATATCTTAACATCCAATAAACATAGCAAGAAGCCAATCTTTTTATCTACATATCAACACCCCTAATAACCCCTGTTTTTTTAAAAGTAATTTTTAATGATTACAAATACCATGTATTGACAATGTGGAAAAGCAAAAGTGGACGCTTCTGTGTTTTACCTTTGCACGGATGAAGGAGGCACCTTTTAAGCAAAGGACTTCTTTTTCCGGCCAGGCCAACACTCAACAAAAAGACACCATGCACGACACGAAACGGGAGTACCCGAAACTGCTTAAAATATGGCTCATCATCGGCTTACTGATGATTTTCGGACAGGTGGTCATCGGGGGAATCACCCGCCTCACCGGATCCGGGCTGTCCATTACGAAATGGGAAATCGTTACCGGCAGCTTACCGCCAATGGGTGAACGGGCCTGGAACGAAGCATTCGACCTGTACAAAGCCACGCCGCAGTACCAGAAGATCAACGCAGGAATGAGCCTGGCGGAGTTTAAGTTCATTTACTTCTGGGAGTACTTCCACCGGCTTTGGGCGCGGCTGATGGGCTTTGTGTTCGCCATCCCGTTTTTTATTTTCTGGCGCAAAGGGTGGATTGACCGGGTATTGATGCGCCGGCTGGCCATTGTCATCGGGCTGGCTGCCCTGGCTGCTTCTTTTGGCTGGATCATGGTCGCCAGCGGGTTGGTCAACCGCCCCTGGGTGAATGCCTACAAACTGACCCTGCATTTGTCTATCGGCTTATCGCTTTACGGTTACCTTTTCTGGACTACACTGGGCGTCTTTTACCCCGATCGGGGGATGGTTCGGCATAACAATGTTAATAAGTGGGCTAAAATCATGACGGTTGTGCTGGGCGTTCAAATTGTGCTGGGTGGCATCATGTCGGGCATGAAAGCGGGGCTTTTTTACCCGACATGGCCGGACATGAACGGAGAATTGATCCCGGCGCTCTTATTTCAATCCACGCAGTGGAATGTGGATAACTTTGTGCATTACGACAGTGCCCCCTTTATGTCAGCCCTGATTCAGGTTTTGCACCGATTGACTGCTTATGGATTGACAATCATTGTACTGGCTTACTTTTTCAAAGCAAGAAAATTAGCCGCGCCACCGGTTTTCCACACTTGGCTGTATTTGTTGATAACCTTGTTGGTTGTCCAGGTGACGCTCGGAATCCTGACAGTGGTGAGTTGTGTCGGCCTTGTTCCGGTGGGCCTGGGGGTCTTACACCAGGCTGGCGCTTTGTTGTTGCTGACAGCGGCTTTGTTTCAGAATTATGCGGTTTTGGAAAAGTGAAATCCACAATTGTGGAAAATGGTGTGGAGAACTACGCGAAGGGTTATTCTATCTTAACTATTTTTTCCACGTGCCTGCCGCCATAACCAACTTCACCCCCGTTCTTTGATCAACAACTCCATATCCCGAATCAACAACCGGCTCCGGTTAAATGTGAGGATGTTTTTATTGCGCAGGTCGTTGAGCACCGTGGTCACGGTTTGGCGGGAAGTGGCCGTGAGGTTGGCGATTTCCTGGTGGGTCATGAAGCGGCGCACCAATGTTTCGTAGCCTACCCGCTGGCCGCGCTTGCACCCCAATTCATGCAGGAATTCGATGACCCGGGTCCGGGAATCTTTAAATACTAAGGACTCTAAGCGTTTTTCCATTTCCACTACCCGCGCGCCGAAAATTTTCATCAAAAAAAGCCATAGCCCGGAGTAATCGCGCATCAGCGAACGCATATCAGCCACCGTGAGCACGCACACTTCCACGGCTTCAAGGGCATAGGAAAAATCGCGGCGCTTGGGTTCGCCCACGAGGGCCAGCTCGCCAAAGACTTCCCCCGCAACGAGCAGGGCTTTGGTGATTTCTTTGCCGGCCTCCCCGTAATACCCGATTTTTACCTGCCCCTCGGTAATGAAGTAAATCTTGTCGGCGTCTTCTTCAGGCAGGTAAATGTATTCTCCTTTTTTGTACTTCCGGTGCAATTTGCTGTTGAGGTGCCCCGCGCCTATTTTCTTGGGGCAAAAAATCCCTTTGACATCAATGTTTTCAAGATACCAGAGCGATTGGTTTTCCATAAAATAGAGTTCAATTGTGAATTTACTTACGCCAAACGCCAGTCTTTCAGTTGGAGTTGTGGTCTATTCGTCCGGAAGGAGACTAAACCGCTTTTGAAACTCCGCAATGACCGGATTTTCTTCGCGCATTTTGATGTATTTTTCCTGAGCATTCAGCGGACGCTGTTTTACCGGCGCTTCCACCACCAGCGATTTTTCCACCGTGACAAAGAGCATGAGACCCGGAGCCCGCAATTCTTTGCGCAAATACTCCATCAAAGGTGTTTCCTGCCGGATGGTATTCTCTGCCAGCGGGGTGCCAACCTGTACGGTCAACTGGAGGCCTTCGATTTGCCAACCTGCAGGGCGCATCAGGCCACGCATGGCCTCTTTGGCGAATTCATCAACATAGCGATGCCAGGCAACTTTAACCTTTTCCAAATCAAGTTCCCCCGTATGAATTTCAGGCGCTTCTTCCTTTTTTAGCTCCGCCAGCATGGTTTCCATGCTCATGAGTTTGGGCATGGCCGCGTATTTCTCGGATCCTGCAGCAGGAGAAGACGCAGCAGGTTTGTCGGCAACAATGGCTTCATCCTGCGCCGGAGAGGGCTTTTGCGGTACCACCGGCGTTTCAGTGATTAGTTCAGGCTGGGCCGGGGCAATAACCGTTACTGGCTGTGGCTCAGACTTTTTTTTTTCGTTTTCAGGAGCAACGGCTTCCGGCGTACCGGCCATTTGTATTGCCCGGTTGACATAAGTCATTTTAATGAGCGCCAGCTCCACGTGGAGGCGCTTGTTGCGGGCCATTTTGAATTCGATGTCGCAGTCGTTGGCAATGTTCAGCGCTGTGAGCGCAAAACTGGAGGGCATCAGCGCAGCCTGCTTGCGGTAGCGCTCCCGGACGTCTTCGCTCACTTCCAGCAAAGGCAGGGTTTGTTCGTCTTTGCACACGAGCAAATTGCGCAGGTGCTCCGACAAGCCGTTGATGAAAATGTCGGCATCGAACCCTTTCCTCAGTACTTCATCAAACAACAACATGATCCGGGAAGCATCTTCCATCAACAACGCATCGGTGACCCGGAAAAAATAATCGTAATCTAAGATATTCAGGTTGTTGATGACGTCTTCGTACAGCACTTTTTTGCCCGAAAAAGATACGATCCGGTCGAAGATAGAAAGTGCATCGCGCAGGGCGCCGTCAGCCTTCTGGGCAATGATGTGCAGGGCGCTGTCGTCGGCCTGAATGCCTTCTTCTTTACAAATGGCCTGGAGGTGCTTCACGGTGTCGTTGACCTGTATGCGCCGGAAATCGTAAATCTGGCAACGCGACAGGATCGTGGGGATGATTTTTTGTTTTTCCGTCGTTGCCAGGATAAAAATGGCGTATGGCGGTGGCTCTTCCAGGGTTTTGAGAAAGGCGTTGAAAGCCTGCTGCGAGAGCATGTGCACCTCGTCTATGATGAAAATTTTGAATTTTCCCTGCTGCGGCTGAAAGCGTACCTGCTCGATCAAAGCCCGGATGTGTTCAACACTGTTGTTGGAAGCGGCGTCTAATTCGGTGATGTTGAAAGAGGCGTTTTCGTTGAAAGCCCGGCAACTGTCGCACTCATTGCACGGCTCGAATTCGGCAGTGACCTGCCGGCAGTTGATCACTTTGGCTAAAATGCGCGCACAAGTGGTTTTGCCAACCCCGCGGGGGCCGCAAAAGAGGAATGCATGCGCCAGATGGTCATTTTTTAAGGCATTTTTCAGCGTATGGGAAATGTGCTCCTGGCCTACAACATCCTCAAACCGAACAGGGCGGTACTTACGCGCGGATACGACAAAAGTGCTCATTAAAATGTTTTTCCAAAGTTACAAAGTTTGCCCAAGAAGGTAGGCATTTAATCGAATCCTTCTTCCAATATACAAAAACAAATGCCACTTAGTTTTGTTTTTAAACTAAGCCTTTTACCTTTGTTCCAATAACAGAAAAAGCGAAACTATGAAAATCGCAGTTGCACAAATCAATGTTCATATCGGAAATTTTGAGGGCAACCTCAACCTCATGCTCGATGCCGTTTCCCAGGCCAAATTGCAGGGCGCTGACATCATTTGTTTTCCCGAGCTCGCAGTTTGTGGTTACCCTTCCCGCGACTTTCTGGAATTCAACGATTTCATCCGGCAATCGGAAGACACGGTTAAAAAACTGGCGGCAGCTGCACAGGGAATTGCCATTGTGGTCGGGTCGCCAACGCGCAATCCTAAAATAGAAGGCAAAGACCTTTACAATTCGGCTTATTTTCTGGCCAACGGGGCCGTTTTGCACGTACAACACAAAGCTTTGCTTCCCACGTATGACGTATTCGACGAATACCGCTATTTTGAACCGGCAACCGAATTTAAGGTGCTGGAATACCAAGGCAAACGCATTGCGTTGTCTATTTGCGAAGACATCTGGAATTTAGGCAACGAAAACCCGCTCTATACCGTGTGCCCGTTGGATGAAATGATGCCGCAAAAACCAGACCTCATCCTCAATATTTCAGCTTCTCCTTTTAGTTTCGACCATTCTTCGGAGCGAATCCATGTCATTCAGGCCAATGTGCAGCGCTACGGCATTCCGATGTTTTATGTGAACCACTGCGGGGCACACACCGAACTGATTTTCGACGGTGGTTCGGTCATCATGTCGCCAAATGGCAAGGTTTACGATGAAATGCCCTATTTTGAACAATGCCTGCGGGTTTACGACCTCGATGACGTGGTGCGCGGCGAACGCGACGTGCGGCAGTCGGCTACTAAGATGGAACTCATACACGATGCACTTGTGGTTGGCCTGCGCGATTATTTTCACAAACTGGGGCTGCGCAAAGCCATACTCGGCCTTTCCGGAGGGATCGATTCCGCCGTTACGGTGGTGCTGGCTGCCCGGGCGCTGGGTGCTTCCAATGTGCGCGTATTGCTCATGCCATCGCAGTTTTCTTCTGACCATTCGATCAATGACGCCCGCGACCTGGCAGAAAACATTGGCGTTCAATACGACATTGTCCCCCTGCAATCCATTTACGAAAGTTATATGGGCGTGTTGGCACCCCACTTCATGGGCAAACCGTTCAACATCACCGAAGAAAACATCCAGGCCCGTATCCGGGGCATGTTGTTGATGGCGTTTTCCAATAAATTTGGGAGCATTCTGCTCAATACGTCCAATAAAAGTGAAATGGCGGTCGGTTATGGCACCCTTTACGGCGACATGTGCGGCGGACTTTCGGTGCTGGGCGACGTCTACAAAACGGAAATTTTCGAACTGGCCCATTACATCAACAAAGACGGCATCGTGATTCCTGAAAACACCATCACCAAACCACCAAGCGCCGAACTTCGCCCCGGTCAAAAAGACAGCGACAGTCTGCCCCCTTACGACATCCTCGATCCGATTCTTTTCCAGTACATCGAAAAACGCCAGGGCCCGGAAGAAATCATCGCCCAGGGTTTTGATGCAGCCCTTGTGCGCCGCATCCTGCGTCTGGTAAACATCAACGAATTCAAACGCCACCAGACGGCGCCGGTGCTGCGCGTTTCCAGCAAAGCGTTTGGGGTGGGGAGGAGAATGCCGATTGTGGGGAAGTATCTTTCGTAGGGTTTGCTGTTTAAGGAAGGAAAGGTTTTTTTAACTCCATTTTGGTTTTTTTGCTTAGGATTAACGTTTTCGAGTTTTGCGTTTGGGCGGGTTTCGGAGCACAAAGTTTCAATTTATTACCAAAGTTTATTTGAAGCACAAAACTTCATGTTTGCACGTCAGCCCGCCTGACGCAAAACCCGTGTTATAGGGCGTTTTTCTCTCTGTCGTCATATTTGGCAGTCTATAAGGTCAATCATATTTGTCTTGAAAAACATTAGGTCGTCCACTAAAATTAAAGTGTCTTTGTAAATCTCGCCTTCAATACGATTTCCGCCTAAAAATTTATGAGTATTTGTCCCTGAATTTAACTCCTTTATTATTTCCTTAATTTTATTTTCAAAAAATAAGCCTTCTCCATCAATGTAGTCTTTCAGTGTTAAGAGTTTACCACTTTTCTTTTGTATAGTTTCTAATTTGTCGTGTCTCAAAAATTCATAAAGTGTGTCGATAATATCTTCTTCATTTGCAATGTAGTTTGTGTTTCCTGTCTGTGTGTCGTATGATATTAATACGCTGTATTTGTCCGTGTCCGTAATGCGTATTTTGTTTAATGAGTTACACAATATTATAAAGTCATTGCCATAGGTAATAGAATAGGCAAATTTGTCTGCAAGTAGTTTTATATGTCTTTTCCTGTTGAGAAACATTATTGTCAATCTTGATAATTTGAATCATTTAATTTGCAGTCTGTTTTGGTTTTATGTCGTTCTTTAAAATGCCTTATAACTTTTGTACTACCACACCACCACGGCCATACCAATCGAAACTTCGCATCCCTATCGTCGCTGGTACCTTTACGACGCCTATGGTTGACATACGACACCGCCCTTACTTTCAGACGTTGTGTCGAAAGTAAGGGCCTTGTATAATGGGTCTCTCTAATGGTCATATCAGGATACGGTTAATGCACAGCAACTTATCTCGACTTTTGCTATTTTGAGGGCAATGAAGAAATTCAAGCCTCCACACAATCCCCAACTCGCTGTCTGTAAAACCCGTCAATTGTTTGATTGCATTGATCATATTTTCGTTCGCCATCATGTTGTCGGTATTGCCAGGCAGGGTTGCAGCTGAGAGCTTACGGTAAAACGGCTGTTATGTACTGGCGATCTGCCTATGGTCATTGTTGCTTTACAAATTTTTGGGTTATATTTTTTCCCCCTTGTTGAATGGTAATAAAATATACTCCACTTATCAAGTTTGAGATGTCAATTTGAGCCTGATTTTTTGTTGTTAATATTATTTGTCCTGAATTGTTCCTGATAATTATGTTTACAGGTATATTTTCAAATAAATCCAATTGGAGTAATGTCCTGGCCGGGTTGGGATAAATTTTAATGTTGGGTTGTAAAACTTGTTCGTTTATTCCAACGGTCACGTTACATAAGGTATGAGAACTAAAAAAATTCCAAAGTTCAATGCCTGCATTAATATCTCTATTTGTGTTTCCCAATATGGAGGCTTGTGAGGCCACATAAACACCTGGCCAGGTATGTCCGCCATTAATAAGTTTATAAAAACTCACATTGGCATTACAATCACAATTCGTAAAGTTGTAAAGTTCAGCAGTTGAGTTGTCTGTCGTAAATATATCGGAAAAATTAAAAACCGGGCTTGCCGTCTGACAATTATTATGCGCAACCCAAAACTGCACCGTTGAGTCAACAGGAACGACAGGAATTACCTGAGGATTTTGCAAAGGTCCGCCACCATAAGGCATTGCGGGGTCGGCTGTTCCGTTAAAGAAAGCTATCGGAATTGGTTTAGACGGATTACAATTTTGGTATAAAACAGTGTCCATAGACGAACCTAAACTTGCCATTGCTGCAAAACGATCCGGAAGTTGGCAGGCAAGCCGTTGCACCATAAATCCGCCATTTGAAAATCCGCAAATGTAGATTCTGTTGGTGTCAACATTGTATCTGGTAATTAGCGTGTCAATTAGCTTATCTATGAATCCAACATCATCAATGCCGGCCTGGTCGGCTGACGTGTTTCTGCCGTCTGCCCACGAGAAACCCGGAGGAGCGATTCCATAACCTTGAGGCCATGCAATAATAAAATTGTTTTGGTCTGATACAGGGTTTAGCATAGAAAAACCTTGCGCATTAACCATATTTCCACTTCCACCGTGTAAATTCAGGACCAGGGCTCTTTGAGTTGTGGTATTGAAATTTGGAGGGAAGTGAACCATAAATTTTCGCTGATATGTCTGATGAACAATACTGTCTGAAATGTTCGTTTGTGCAAATAAATTGCTGCAAATCAAAGTAGTGGTAACGGTTATGAGTATTGATATTTTCATTTTTTTCTGGTATAGATTTCATTTTCAGCCATAGGTTTAATTGTCATCGTGGTGTTCTAAGCTTGCAGGTAACGGTTATGCTCCCGCCCGTACCACTTTGCGTTGGGTTTTGCGGTATGGACGGGAGTACGGACTTCGACTTGTTATCGCTCTTAAGTTCTTCCACTCTGCTCAATCAATATAGAAATCTTGAAATTTCTTCGCCGTTCACCCCCAAAAGTTGGCCGGATGGCCTAAGCAGCCTGCTTAAAGCCTAATTTTACAACCCAAATACATCATTTATGATACAATGGTACTTTAAAAATTTCGTCAATGCGCCGGAGAAACGGAGTCTGCTTTTTTTACTTGGCTTCCTCTATTCACTGGATTTAATCAACCTGCTTTCATGGGATTTCAAACCTGAATATTTGGGTGTACATCCAAACAGCATTCGTTGGGTCTTTGGCTCGATGCTGTTGGGCGGCTTAACTTTCAGTTGGTGGGTCTATCACCGGAAAAAACGAGGAAAGAACCTCCAACATTTCCTTCTCATTTCCGTCATTGGGCAAGCCATCTTTATGTTAGGACAGGGCTTGGCTATACAAATCCTGGAATCTGGATGGTGGTTTGTTTTTGCCAGATGTTGCTGGGGTTTCTTTTTCACTGCCTCTCTTGGATTGATAATTTCGACCATCATGCCAAGGGTGTATCCGAGACAAAGGACTTGGGCTTGTGCCATGATTTCTTTGACGGGGTTATTGACAACATCGGTTTTTTTATCCCTATTGGCTAATGTGGATTCGAGGGTTATTGAGGGGAATAGTCATTTGATTTTTTATTCATTTGGTGTGATTGGTCTTTTTTTTGCACTCTTTTTTTCAAAAATCCCATTCGGCGAACTAATTGACGGAGAAGAAAAAGAGGACTTTATTGAACCTAAAAAACTTATGAATCCCAAGATATTTCAAACCTTATTGCCATTGGTTGGGATTGGGCTGTTTACCTATTTTGTATTTGACTTGCTCGGACTTGAAAGAAGGACAAACCTTGAATTTAATGTTGACGAAAGTATGCACTATCGTAATCTCGCAATTCGGTATACATTTACATTTTTAGGAACGGCTCTTTCATGTTGGTTAAGTTTCATAACTAAACGGCGTGATATCGTATTCTGGGCGTTTATGGGGGCGCAACTGATCAGCCTTTGTTTTTTCTTTTATTCGCCGGTAAAAAACGATATGTTGATAATTGTAACGAGTGCTGCTTTTGGATTTTCTACAGGCATATTTCTATTGGCTATAATAACTGCCGCCGAATCTTTTGGAAACAGACTTCGCCCAACTGCAACGATACTTCTCTCCTCTCTATTCCGGGGTTCAGCGCTTTTGACCTCACTTTTATTAGGTACTTCTCTATCCTTTAATGACTTTTGGCTGGGTGTTGCAATAATTATTTTTGGGATGTTATCCGTATTGGCTTTGGATTCGTCCAATTTTGATGGGAATGCCGACCTAAAAGGCTTTGACTTGGATATTTACAACCCCGATGAATCCAAGAGGTTTTTCAAAGTATTTGACGGCATCAACCCTGACGAATGGCTAAATCCAATCCAAAAAATAGAACTTTTAAAAGAGTGCAACAAGCGAATTCTGGAAAATTTACGTCCAATTTTCGGTGATTGGATTTACCATTGCGTTTTGTACGAATACAACGAAATAAACCATCAATTAGATGCCCCCGAACCACAGAACAACTACAAAGCGTGGCTCGGCTTGAAGGCTGGTGAACCTCAATTTAGGGAGTACTTATCTTTTGCACGATGGATGTTGATGGAAGGCAAAATGAAAAGTCTTATTGAAGCAAGTTTTGAGATTAAGAGTGGAAGCCCGGAGGGAATAATCCTTCATAATTTGAAAAGAAAATATACCCCACCTGAAGGTTTTGCCTGTGTCGATCTCGCTCAGATTCAATTGCCAAAAGATGATGATGGCATCTGTACATACTTGAGCCTTGCAGACGAAAAGTTGGACAAGGCGCAACGATTAAAGATGCTTGAAACCATTGAAAATCAGGTCAATTTCGATGAAACGGCTTTCGTTAGCCTTCAAAAATTTGGGTTTGATGAAACTTCAATAAAAGGCCTTCACAGAACTTTCATCGTCCGGAAAATTGAATCCTTGCACATGCCCGGGGAATACTTTTTGACGCTTTTTTTTCCGAAAGGAGGCTTGAAAATAGCGCTGGCAATTCTGGCGACAAATGCAAAAGTGCAATCCAAGTTTTTAGAAATCAATGCGATGTTATCCTCTTTTATTACCATTCGGGGCGAAAAATTGTACTCCAAATATTTGGAGGAAAGCATTCTTGAGCGTGAAGTAGTCTTACCCGGCCGCAGAAACGTCAACATCACCGTTAGGATTAGAGATGTCGTCTCAATAGAGATACATGACGGCTATTCCACCCTGTATTTTCTGAATGCCCTGGGAGAACTAATGAATCAGACCATAAATATTGATTTACAAGAAATTTTAAATCGGTTTTTTGTCCAAGACATTGAAGCCCCCAGGTGGATTCCGGGAACATTGTTAAAATGCCACAAGAGGTATTTCGTGAATTTGCAGCATAATTGGGAACACCGTAACCCAGTTGGTAGAAACCATCATAACAGAGGACTAGTTAATTTAGTTAATGGCCGGCAAGGTCATGGAGGATACCTTATTCTGAGGAACACGCGACAAGATCTTGTCGTGCCGATAAGCAGACGGGACACGAGAAATTATATCCTCCGGATAATAAGGGCTGAATAATAAAGTAGCCGTTGGCTGTCAGATTTCAGCCATATAGGTTTTTGTGTGGACCAACTCTTGAACTTTGAGCCATGCTCGCATTTAGCGGGTGTGGCTCAATTTTTTCAAGCAACATGAAAAGATCAACATTTATCAAATCACTCGAACCCCGGTTTCGTCAGCCGGAGGGGTATCGTTTTGGTAACTATTTCCCTTCCAACCGCGGGCGGGTGCGATTTGGCATTTTGCGTTCAGAAAACGAACGTGCCTTTGCCATTTTTACATCAGGGCTTGGGGCTAATTTGGAAATGGATTTCGAGACATCCCAAACGTTGGCAGATTTGGGAGTCACTTGCTTTGTGATGGAACGGTTTGGCGAAGGAGGATCGGGTCGCCCGTTTTCTGGCAAAGACCGTCAAAAACCTGCGCTGATTTTTCCTTACGAATACGCCTCGGACTTGCTCCGGTTTGTGGACTTCCAGAAAAAGGTGCTGAAATCCAGCCCCGAAAAGCCGCTGATATTAATAGGTGTCTGCTATGGTTGCCTGACCGGGTTGTACGCCTGTCTTCAAAACGACCGGGTATTCGACCATGCCTTTTTGACTTCGCCGATGCTGGGCCTCCGATGGTCAAATGGGGCAGAACACGAATGGGTGTTTCCCATTTCCCCGGAAACCGAAATGGAATATGTGGGCAAAGCGAGGGATTGGGATTGGCAGTTGGGGCAAAAACTCATTGCCAATGACCCGACTTCGCACGACCCTGCCCGTTCACGGCTCAAACATCTTTGGTGGCGGCAATATCCCCGGTTACGGTTGGGCGGCTATACTTATGGGTTTATCCACCGTTCATCGTTGGGTGTCGTCCGGCTTTTTGAGGAAGGGCAGTTGGAGCGGATTTCAACGCCTATTACATTGGTTTCAGCTTCGGATGATGTCATCAACGACAACCGTCGCCATGTCGTTGCCGCTGCCCGGTTGCCAAATGCAACGCATCACCTGATTGAAGGGGCGAGGCATGGGCTTTGGCGGGAAGCGGATTTGTACCGAAATCAAATGCTGGATTTGCTGAAAGGTATTTTGGGAAAATTGGATGGGAAAATGCCCCGGAGGCAGAACCATCAGCCGTTGACAGCCGATTCTCAGCGTGAGGCGAAGACTTAATTTTTAGTTGGTGCATTTTTGTCCCACAACAAAATGCTGCTATCTAACCTGCCCATCGGCAGAAAGAGTGATTATTTTCTAACAAAAAAAATTCTGACATGAAAAATCTGATTCTCTGGCTGTTGCTCGCAGCAGCCACAAGCCCTCTTTTTGCTCAGCCGAATGGCAAAGAATTGCCAATTCTTTCGCTAAATCAGGAAGAATACGCCCAGTTTGAACAATTGTACAAGTGGTTTCACTCGAACGGCGAACTTTCGAACCATGAATGGGGCGTTTCCGGGAAAATGAAAGAAGAACTCAAAAAACTTGGCTTCAAAATTGAACCGCTTGGAAATTTTCCCGGCTTCCTTGCCATTTTTGAAAATGGTGGCACTGATACTTACTACTGGCGGGTAGAATTGGATGCAAACCCGCACAAGGAACCCGAAGGCACTGGAGTTGATTTCGCCAGCAAGGTTCGGACAACGCACAATGGAGACAGCGTTTGGGTCGTTGGGTCATGTGGACATCCACTCCATCAATCGGTAGCCCTAGCCTCTGCACACCTGCTCGTACGAAATAAACACCTCTGGAAAGGTAAGCGGCTCGGAACTCTCGTCGAGCACGCCGAGGAGGTAGGGAATGGGAGTTCTGACCTCATTCAAGCGGGGCTTTTTGAAAAATTCGGTCTGCCCAAAGGTATCCTCTCCTTGCACAATTCCGCTGAAATTCGTGCCGGAAAAGTGGCAGTCGTTGCCGGGGCATCTCCCATGATGCCGCTTGTTATGAACGTGGATATCGAAGTTCAAGCAATTAGCGGCTGTCATGTTGGGGAGCATTACAAATGTGTGGATGTGAACTTACTTGCCGCTCAAATCTTGGTTCGCCTCCAAGACATCAAAAACAAAGTCCTTAATTCCGTTACGGAGCCTTCTATTCTAGGTTGTGGCAGAATCTGCGGTGGCACTCGCCGAAATATTCATCCTTTGAGTTGCACCCTGGAGTTCAGTATCCGTTGCTACACCCCGGAGGTTCGGGACAAAATTATGAAGCACCTCCGGCAAATTGCAGAAGGGGAAGCAATGGCTGCGGGTGCGCCGATGCCTAAAATAACTGCCTTTGAGGTAGTCCCCGCTTTGGTAAACGACCCGGAATTAGGAAAAAAAGTGGTTGCCTCTTTTGAAAAATCACTTGGCAAGGAGAATATCGTTCCTTATCATCCGGTCATGTTGGCTGAACCTTTTTCGAAGTATGGCTTAACCAAAGACAGCATTCCTATTCTGATGTTTTGGTTGGGAGGAGCGAAAAATGGCTGCGATGAAGGAAACGACAAAGAGCATTTATGCCCCGGCTTGCATTCGCCAAATTATTTGCCTGATTATCAGGCTGCCCTCAAAACGGGGGCTACGGCAGTTGCAAATGCTTTTATACATTTGTTTAATGAGAAATAAATAGGAGTCATCCCGAATTTTTTATGCCCCGTATTTGAACTAGCTCACGCCCTTACTTCCAGACGTTGTGTCGAAAGTAAGGGCGTTGTATAACGGGTCTCTCTAATGGGCATATCACAATACGGTTAATACACAGCAATTTATCCTTTGTTTTTAATACAGCAACGGACAGAGAGGTAAAAATTCGTACCCCTCCTCTTTGCCAAACCCAAAAATCGTCCATCAGGCTTTTGGTTTTTCCGTCGTCGGTATTCGCCGCGGCGATGTTCCCCCTTGTTGTTTTAACACACCCATCCTCCGGCATTTCTCAGCCTATTGTTTTGTTATCTTTGCACCATGCAACAGCTGAGCGTCATCATCACCACCTTTAACGAAGCGGACAACATCGCAGGCGTATTGGCTTCAGTAGACTGGGCCGACGAGATCATTGTGGTGGATTCCTTCAGTACCGACAATACGACTGCACTGGCTCAACAGCATCCTAAAGTGCGCCTGTTGCAGCGAAAATACATTGGCCCCTCCGATCAGAAAAACTGGGCCATTCCGCAGGCAAAACACGAATGGATTTTGTTGCTGGACGCCGATGAACGCGTGACGCCAACCTTGCGCAGTGAAATTGAAATGTGGCTTGGCCGCGGTTCAATTCCTTACGATGCGTTCTGGATTGGCCGAAACAATCATTTCCTTGGACAAAGGATCAACTACAGCGGCTGGCAGGGCGACGCCGTGGTGCGCTTTTTTCGCCGCGATGTCTGCCGTTATGACGACAAGCAGGTACACGAAGAAATTGTCACCGAAGGCCTCCGGGTGAGCCGGCTTAACCAAAAAATGGAGCATTTTACGTTCAAAAGTGCCGCCCATTTTTTAGATAAAGTAAACCGCTATGCAATGTGGTCGGCACAGGATTATGCGCGAAAAACACCGGCAGTAACCCTTTTCCATCTGTGTTTCAAACCCTTCTTTCGGTTTTTTAAACATTTCATCCTCCAGCGGGGCTTTCTCGACGGCCGCACGGGCTTCGTCGTCTGCGCAATTCTGGCCTGGAGCGTATTTTTGCGGTATCTTTATTTATTGGAAAAACAGATGCCGAAGCCGGTTGATCGTTGATCGTTGTCGGTTGATCGTTGTCGGTTGATCGTTGTCGGTTGATCGTTGATCGTTGCCGGTTGAGCGTTGTTCGTTAGTTTTCGGGAAGGAGGAAAGTCCTTTTCCCTATCAAAACCTGTGCTGATGCTGGTTGAAGAGACATGCCTTTCCGATGTTTCCCAACGCATAACGAACAACAAACACCACTCAAAGAACAACGATTCGCCCACTTTCTCCATTAACCTTGTTTTACAACTTACCTTTGCCCACAATCAAACATCTGGAAAATGATCAGACTGGAACACATAGGCATTGCCGTAAAAGACATCGCTTCCGGCAATGCGCTTTTCGCAAAACTGCTCGGCGAAGAGCATTACAAGATGGAAGAAGTGGCTTCCGAAGGCGTCAATACCTCTTTTTTTCGCATCGGAGAATCGAAAGTAGAGTTGCTGGAAGCCACAAATCCCGACAGTCCCATCGCTAAATTCATCGAAAAACGCGGGGAAGGCATCCACCACATCGCTTTTGAAGTAGCCGATATTTATGCGGAAATGGCGCGGCTACAGGCAGAAGGGTTTACCCTGCTCAACGCCGAACCCAAACGTGGTGCCGACAACAAACTCGTTTGTTTTTTGCACCCCAAAAGCGCCAATGGCGTGCTGGTGGAGTTGTGCCAAAGCATTATTGAGGATTCGAGTATCTAAGTATTTGAGGGGCTGCGGTCAAATCCTCAATTCTTCAACAACCGTATAAAGCATGGAGTGGTACCAATACGTTATCGCAATACTTGGCAGCGCCTTAGCCGGGGGCATCAATACTTTAGCGGGTAATGGCTCGGTCATTACCCTGTCCATTCTGACGGAATGGGTGGGCTTGCCGGGCAACGTGGCGAATGCTTCCAATCGGGTGGGGATTTTTACCCAAAATTTAGCCGGCGGGTACGTTTTTTACAAAAAAGGGAAGCTCGATTTTAGCAGGAGCCGCGACCTGATTATCCTTACTTCAATTGGTTCCATTGCAGGCACCTGGGTTGCAGTGGTGGTAAGCAGCGAGCAGTTCATGAATGTTTTTCGCGTCCTGATGGTCGTGATGCTTTTTGTTATCCTGTTCAACCCCGAACGCTGGTTGCGCGAAACAGACGTAGATTTCCGGCTGCCAACCTGGATTACCTGGGTGCTGTTTCTGGCGCTGGGGTTTTATGGTGGCTTCATCCAGATGGGCATGGGCGTGTTTTTTCTGGCCATCATGGTATTGGGCGCCCGTTACAGCATCATCGAAGCCAATGCGGTTAAAATCATCATCGTAGGCATTTATACATTTATCGCTATCCTTATTTTTCAATGGAAAGGCCTCATTAACTGGCAGGCAGGTTTGCTGATGGCCGTAGGACAAAGTGCAGGCGGGTATTTCACCGCCATTTTTGCTTCCCAGTACCCCAAAGCAAATGTTTGGGCGCACCGGGTGTTGGTGATCATTGTGGTATTTTCTGTGATCACCATGTTCCGGCTGGATGAATGGGTCTTAAAAATGATACAACAATGGTAGATTTTAAAGAATTGATTTCCGTGTCGCTGGTGCTGTTTTCGGTCATTGATATCCTTGGCTCCATCCCCATCATCATTGACCTGAAGCGCAAAGGGCTCAAAATTGAAGCGGCAAAAGCATCCTTGATTTCGCTGTTGCTGATGACCATCTTTTTGTATGCCGGTGCGGCTTTACTGCGCCTTTTTGGGGTAGACATCCAGTCTTTTGCAGTGGCTGGTGCCATTGTACTTTTTTTGATCGGCCTCGAAATGGTGCTGGGCATCCGCATTTTTCGCGATCATCCCGATGCGAGTAAAGGCACCATTGTTCCGGTTGCTTTTCCGCTGATCGCCGGTGCAGGCACCATGACTACCATCATTGCCCTGAAGGCCAAATACGAAGCCGTTAACATACAGCTTGGCATCATCCTCAATATTCTGTTTGTATTCCTCGTCCTGCGTTCCTCCGACTGGATCAGCGACAGGCTGGGGGAGAGCGGTGCCAATGTACTGCGCAAAGTATTTGGCATCATCCTGCTGGCCATGGCCATTAAGTTGTTTAAGGATAATTTTCGATTAGCCGTAGTGGTAGGGAAATGAGCAATTAATGGTTGGCTTTTTTGCCGGGTGTCTGCTCACACACTACCCGACCTGCTCACTGATTTTTCCAAACCGGCGTTCGCGGCGCTGGTAATCCACAATGGCCTGGTGCAGGTGTTCTTTCCGGAAATCAGGCCAAAAAATGTCTGTAAACAGTAACTCGGAATAAGCAGCCTGCCACAGCAAAAAATTGCTGAGCCGCGTTTCTCCGCTGGTGCGGATGACCAATTCCGGATCGGGAATTTCCCGTGTCGTAAGCGCCTGGGCAAAAAGCGCTTCGTCTATGGCTTCAGGTTCAATTTCGTGGCGCTGCACCCGAGCAGCCAATACTCGCGCTGCTTCCACGATTTCCCATTTTGAGCTGTAATTGAGGGCAAGCACTAAGGTCATGCGCGTATTGTTGCGCGTGCGTTCGATGCCATCCAACAGCGCCCGGTGGGTGCTGGCCGGCAATTTGGAAATATCTCCGATGGCCTGGAGCCGAATGTTGTTTTTATTGAGCGTATCTACTTCTTTGTGCAGGGTTTCTACCAGCAGGTGCATCAGGGCCGTCACTTCTGTGCGGGGCCTGCCCCAGTTTTCAGTTGAAAAAGCGTAAAGCGTGAGGTATTCCACGCCCAGTTCTGCTGCCGCCTCAGTTGTTTCACGCACTGCCAGCACACCATTTCTGTGGCCAAATACGCGCGGCCTTCCGTGCTGTTTGGCCCAGCGCCCGTTGCCATCCATAATGATTGCAATGTGGCGGGGCAATTTCTCCATGTCTATCTGTTCTTTCCAGTCCATGCCGCTTTTTTCAAAAGAACAACAAAGTTAAAAAGGACGTTGGATTTTTTCGCTGAAATCGAAGTGTTAGACGATCCACGAATTGTTACTACATTTATCCGGTTCAAACTTATGCTTATGCAACCCACAACTTCCGGCTTCATCGCCTCCCGTTTTCGCCTCGACGGTAAAGTAGCCATTGTCACCGGCGCCAGTAAAGGCATCGGTGCTGCCATTGCACGCGGCCTTGCCGAATTTGGTGCCAAAGTAGTCGTCAGCAGCCGCCGTCAGGAAGCCGTGGATGAAGTGGCAGCTGAACTCCGGGCTGCCGGCCTCGATGCCATCGGCATTGCCTGCCATGTTGGCGACAGCGCGCAATTGGCCAATTTGGTCCAGCAAACGGTAGCTTCCTGTGGCGGCCTCGATATCATCGTGAACAATGCTGCCATCAATCCGGTCTTCGGTACCCTGGATAGCGCAGATACAGCTTTGTTTGATAAAATTATGGCCA